>JBDOMQ010000207.1:0-2218 GCA_039831725.1 Pirellulales bacterium | reverse complement strand
GGTGCACGTGGTTCATCTGAAATGTCCAAGCGATGCTGGAGTCACAGACACGAATTGCCCAGCACCAATTAGAGAAGATTTTTTGGTAGGTCATTGTGTGAAACATAAAGCATTTCCTTGGAGATTCAGGAGGGTTAGGTGGAAAACGGGCGAGAGTTGTTATCAATGAGTTTGTTCTTATGGACTGAGGAGATCCATGCCACTACGCCCCAAGCCCTTTATTAGATCATAATGTATCTCAGACATTTCGTATTATGATTTGAAAGAGGTTTTGTGTTTTAGGAAAGACCCGTGACAACTCGTGCCGAAAATATTCTTGAAGTCTGTAATCTACGAACTCATTTTCGTACTGATGATGGGCTTGTTAAGGCAGTGGACGGTGTCAGCTTCTCTGTGAAACGAGGTGAGACACTCGGCATCGTTGGTGAAAGCGGTTCTGGGAAAAGTGTCACTTGTCTTTCTGCGATGCAGCTTGTTCCAAGACCATCAGCTTTTCATCCATCAGGTGAAATTTATTTCGATGATGCAGATCTTCTGAGTCTTCCAGAACATGAAATTGAAAAACTTCGTGGTGAACGACTGGCCATGATTTTTCAAGACCCACTCACTTCGTTGAACCCGTATCTGACTATTGCGCGTCAATTAACTGAGGTCTTGGAAGTTCACCGAGGCACCGCGCCCACGGCCGCACGTCGGACATCAATTGAGATGCTGGAGCGAGTTGGTATTCCAGATGCTGCTGAGCGGATCGACCAATATCCACATCAATTTTCTGGTGGTATGCGGCAGCGAGTGATGATTGCCATGGCATTATTATGTGGACCGGAAGTCCTGTTTGCCGATGAGCCCACAACAGCGCTAGATGTCACAATCCAGGCGCAGATTCTGGAATTAATCAAAGATCTGCAAGCAGCCATCGGAACTGCCGTGGTGCTCGTGACACATGATCTGGGTGTCGTCGCCGGAACAACTGATCGAGTGGCAGTCATGTATGCCGGAAGGATCGTTGAGGAAGGAACAACAGCCGAGGTTTTTGCAAACCCACTGCATCCCTACACGCAAGGCCTTTTGAAGAGTATGCCGCGTATCGACACGCCGCTTCAAAAGTCACTCTATGCTATTCCTGGTTTACCACCCGATTTGGGAAACCTTCCAATAGGCTGCCCTTTTCATCCTCGGTGTGATCGGGCAACAGACCAGTGTTGCAAGACGTATCCCGACAGCAAGACAGTTTCATCGACACACCGAGCAGCCTGCTGGGAGGTAGAAGCAATCGAATGAACATGATAGGGAAGCCGGACTCACCATTGTTAGACGTCTCTGATTTGGCTGTGCAGTTTCGTGTGCCAGATCGTCGTGGCGTTTTCTACCAAGACAGCACAAAGGTAAAGGCGGTTGATGGGGTCAGTTTTTCTATGGCCCGTGGAGAAACTCTTGGGCTGGTCGGTGAAAGTGGTTGTGGGAAGTCGACGACTGGTCGTGCAGTTCTCCAATTAGTGCGACCAACTCATGGTCGTGTCGTCTTTGATGAAGAGCCAATCCATGAATTTTGGAAGAAAAAAAGTCAGAAGTGGGTTTGGGATCAACGACTTCTTGAACTCCGACGTCGTATGCAAATGATTTTCCAGGATCCGTTTGCATCTCTGAATCCAAGAATGACAGTTGAAACCATCTTGTCAGAACCGCTGCGAAATTTTGATGTGGTTGAAGGAACCCAACGACGAGAAAAAATTCAGCACCTACTCATGACCGTCGGTATGGATCCTCGGTGTATGCGTCGATATCCCCATGAATTTTCTGGTGGACAAAGACAAAGAATTGGCATTGCTCGGGCACTTGCCCTAGGGCCCGATTTTATCGTAGCCGATGAACCAATTAGTGCGCTGGATGTTTCGATTCAGGCACAGATCATGAACTTATTATCAGAGCTACGTGAAAATCTGGGTCTTACCCTTCTTTTTATTGCGCATGACCTTGCTGCTATTCGTCATGTAAGTGACCGGATTGCAGTCATGTATCTTGGACGAATTATTGAGTTAGCCGATGCCCAAACAATCGTTGATCGTCCTCAGCATCCCTACACACAGGCCTTGTTATCTGCTGTACCGGTACCCGATCCTACACGAGAGCAGTCACGGCAACGTACAGTCTTGTCGGGGGAGATGCCGAGCCCAATCAACCCACCGTCAGGATGTCCATTTCATACGCGTTGTCCATT
>JBDOMQ010000280.1:0-10695 GCA_039831725.1 Pirellulales bacterium | reverse complement strand
TCGCGTGCTTCTCGTTGGCTCATTCGGCAAAGCATTTGAATGACTTGTTGTTTTTCGTCGGTCGAGCCACCCTGAAGCACGTGCTCAGCTTCCTCGATGGCCGCTATCGGGTCGCTTGTTGCAAGTATGCTTCTTGCAATCTTACGCACTTCTGCGTCATCATCACGAACAAGGAGGCCAATAGAGTCCATCAACGCTACGTCGTGAAGATCGGATAAAGCTTGAAGAGCAGCTGCACGAACTTTTGGCTCTTCATCCTCATCAGTCACTCTTGATCTCAGTAAATCGGCAGCACTCTGAACATCGAAAAATGCGACCAATTCTGATGCCTTGATTTTTATTTGCACAGAACCAACAAAAATTTCATCAAGCCGCTGCGAAAGACCTTCCGTAAAATCAAGCGGCTGCCTTTTCTTGATCGGACGATACTCACCTGTTAGACGGTCAATATCGGATGGGCTCTGCCAAGCCATCAACACGTTCATAGCTTCGATCCTGAGTTCCTCACTCACTTCCCGTTCAGCTGCAATTCCAAGCACCGTTTCTGCCTCGACTCGCCCCCCTCGACGAAAAGATGCAGCCACGGCATACCGTCGAGCAATGTCCGAAATATTGGGATTGCCGCCTATCGCAGAAAGAATCCGAATGGATTCTTCATCTCCATTTCCGTACAGCCCACGAGCAGCCTCTGTTAGAACATGAGTATCGGTGTCGTTAACAAATGCTCTGAGCCGAGACGAACCCATTCTTGCCAACGCAACAACTGCCCCGATCCGTACCGATTGACGCGTATCGGATGCGCATCGAGTCAACTGATCTTCTGTAGCACACTCGGACAAGGAAAAACACACAGCGCAACGCAAGACTGGATCAACATTATTATTGTCAGCGAGAGTCTCCTGCAGTGCAGGAACGGCTTGCGATATCGCCTCACCCTCATGCCGAGCAATTCTTCCCAAAGCAATTGCGGCCGCAGCCTTCTCGGCAAGCGAGCATTTATTTATATCTTTTTCGTTTAAGACATTTATCAAATACGGTATCGCCTGCACAGAATGCCCGTCGCCTAATATTACAATTGCATTCCGTCTCACCTCAGCACAGGGATCTACAAGTAATGGCAGGATGACATCAGCATCTACCATTTTTTTTCGAAACAGTTGCCCCAGCCCCCAAATCGCATGAATTCTCGACAAGACATCGTTATTTTTCGTGAAACTCACCTCACAAAGTGGCTCGACAGCCAGACGCTCAACGAGGGCAAACTGTGCTCGCTGACGAACGCGTCGATCGGCATGCTCAAGCAGTTCGACAAGATCAACAATAGAACGTCCATCAAATCCCGCTTCTACCAGTTCCGCAACCCCTAAATCTTGTTCTTGATTTGACGGCGAGACCCGAACGATTCTACCTTTCCCTGTACCATTCCAACCGCTTATCCAGTCGGAAATATACATATTCCCATCAAACCCAAAGTCCACATCTGTTGCCAGAACACCTTTGATAAACCATTCGCTGTCTTGCAGCATGAACCCAGCACCATGTTTCTCGACTTCGAAGGACCGTATGCCGCTCAGCGCTGGCGTTCCGTAAAAATCAGCCAAAAAGAAATGGTTGCTGTATCGCGACGGCAGACCCGTGCCTGGGTAGGCAACAAATCCAGATGGACCATCGGCAAGATTTGCAACAGGCGGCAGGATGGAAGCTGGCTGGACAGAAGATGTTTTTTCATCTGACTGGTAGGGCAACCAGATACACTCTCTATTCCAAGGGCCTCGGTCGTCAAGGTATTGATACGACATACGCCAGCCCGAATCTGATTCAGGAAGCACGTAGACAAGCCTCGCCAGATCACCTGAATCAGAATTATTATCTCCAGTGAAAAGATTTCCGTAGTCGTCAAAAGCAAGTTCCTGAGGATTCCGAAGGCCATAGGCAAACTCTTCAAGGCCTGAGCCATCCCGCTCGCATCGAAAAACTGCACCACAATACGGACGGTGCAGGTGCTCTCCTTCCCTTGAAATTACGTTATATCCACGATCTCCGATACTAAAATAGATGCGCCCGTCAGGGCCAAGCGTAAGCCCATGCATGTCGTGACCACGAAACGCAACACGTACACCATACCCACTGTGTAATGATCTTTTGACGTCAGCGACTCCATCTTTATCGGCATCTTTCAGAAGCCATAGATTCGGAATGCACGTGTAATAGACATCCCCATCTATCGCCAGAACACCTGCACCAGTTCCATCTTCTATTTCATTAAAACTGTCAGCAAACGTTATGACTTTGTCAGCGACTGTATCTTTATCTGTATCTAAAAGTAATCGCACACGATCTTCATGCACCGTATACTCATGCACCTGTTCACCAAGATGCTTACGAAACATTGCCAGCCGATCGGCAATACTCTGCGATGCAAGATCATCTTCGAGCCAGGCAAGATGCTTTCGATTATCTTCAACCCCCTTGCCCTGCCGAAACGTTTCACAGACAAAGACTCTTCCCATCTCATCGATTGAAAAAGCAACTGGATTCGCAACCAGTGCCTCACCTGCAAAAATATCCATGTGCATACCGGGAGGCAACTGAATAAGTTTGGCGTTGGTCGACTCGTTGCCTGCTGCCTGGCCTTCGACAGCTTGCACTTCACAGGAAATTGATAAAAAGAAAAAACATACCAAAGACATTGAAGTAGGAAAAAAGCTTAAACAATATTTCATTTCAATACGTTTTGCCTTAAGGGATTAATCAGCTTGAAGTGCAAGAAAGTGTAACCAGGAGTTTAACACTAAGTTTTTAGAGATACGAAAACGCTGTTTTAAAACTACTTGTTTTCAAGACATACTCGTCGCAAAACCACACACTTATCTCTTACGGATTTCACTTCATCGACGCTCCGAACATAGAGACATCATTTAGCCGCGGGATGAACCTCAACACGGCCAGCACACCAATCGAACGTTTATTCCTTACTACCTGTCATGTACTACTTCTCCCGATGCACGGGTCAGCATGGCCAGAACAACCTGATGATCCATATTTTCAACCAAATGCTGTACCGAACCATCACACATCAAAACATTGACTCCTGCAGGATGGTCGGAAAACATAGGCACATTAGGCCCAGCCTTCCAGACTTTCGCTGGCGGTGGATTGATAAGTGCAACATCTCGTTCTGCATGACCAACATAATTACAATTAAGTCCCGATGCCCAAACACCTCTGGCCTGCCCGCCCCCTAGACCAACACCAGACCATTCAAAAACTAGAATTGTCTTGGAAAGTCCGTCCGTGATCGATTGGTAGGGAACACCTTCACTTAAACTGGCAACTTCTTGAAGCAAGAGCACCCCAGTATTCGAAGGATAGGAATATCCACGGTGATCCAAATAGTGTGCTTCATTTGGATTTACGCCAGCATTCCCTGAGTAGTCGATACAAGCCATTCCATAAAAATCGCCCGACTCACTGATGGCACCGTTGTGGCGAGACGACTCTTCAAGGGAAACACTCGGGCAAAGATATTGCCGTATTTTTGTTGTCGTTGCTTTATGATTTATTGGGGAACGAAAATCAGCATTCATGAACAGACGATTGTCATTTGTTACTCGTTCGGGGTCGATAACTGGTTTCCACGTCGCCTGCCGATCAACATTACCCATAAATTCAAGAAAAAAACTGCTCCATGAAACTGTTTTAAAATTTCTTTTTTGAATTCGTCCGGGTGGAAGGTGGTCGTTATGGACTGAAGCAAACTGAGCAGTAGCGAGACCAATCTGTTTAAGATTATTCTGACACGAAAGACGTCGTCCTGTCTCACGCACGCGCTGTACTGCAGGCAGTAGAAGCCCCACAAGAAGTGTGACTAGAGCAATGCCCACGAGAACTTCGACTACCGAGAATCCGGCCAACTTTTTCTGGTGGGTATAAACCAAAAGCATCTCACACACCCCCCCCGCTCTTCTTTACGCAGAATTCAGCCAACAAGTTCGAGTGCAAATGAATGGTTTTGCCCATGAACAGTTGACGGACGGTGGGACGAAATCCTTTCGTACCTGGCACGAGAGCGTCCGCATCTGACTTATTTATCCCAGTTTCATCTTTTTCTTATCAATCCAAAAAACCCTCAGAATCGGCACATTCTGTGTCGATTACCTAGATAGAATCCGCAGGGCAGAAACGCCCGCCTGACTCTTATTTCATGGGTACTTTTAGAAACCGAAAACCTGTTCGGGAAGTTCGCGTCTGCCATGGGCATGCACGTTTTGGACGCCTGTGTGCAATCGTGGCAATTCTTGCAACCCTGTGCTCACAAGCATTGTGGGCACAAACCACAGGGCTTCCATTACCCCTCGCCTCATATCCCGATGATGGCAAATACGAAACGGTTCTCCCCCCAGAACCAAGTACGCATCCTGACCAGGAAGACTTGCGATCTGCTATTCGATCTGATCCTGAATTAGCAGCCGTTGTTCGCGAAGAAGCTGAAATGATGATTGCTTCTCAACTCGCTGGTATCCCGCGGCCTCGATACATTCCGGCAACATCACTTGTAGATTTAAAAGGTCTGGAAGTGTACGCATCCAGAAATCGTCAATCATTTCCATTTTCTTTTTATCTCAATGGTTTCGTCCAAGTCCGTTGGTTTGAATTTGCACGTTCCGTAACTAGTTGGACAGCGAGTGGCCCCATAGACGGAAAGGGAGGGGAGGCCAAACCTACTAATTACCCTGTCAATAATATTAATGTCTTTGAAATTAATAGATTTTTCCTTACCACGGAGGGTTACGTCACAGATGAACGCCTGCGTTACTCACTCACCCTCTTTGGAACAACTAATAACGGAAACAACTCTGCCATTGCACCACTCGGTTTTGCTGCCTGGAAATTTAACGATCAAGTTACGATGAGCGGAGGAGTCTCTTTTGTAGCAGCAACAAGAGAATGGGGAACATCGAGTCGCTGGGTTCAGGGTATTGACCGTAGCATGGCGAACACATTCTTCCGACCTTCTTACTCCCCTGGGTTTGAATTTAAAGGAAAACTTCTTGATGGTGAATTTCACTATCGTGGAGGAGTATGGAACGGCATTGATGGTTCGCGCGCTGGGGTTAATCGCTCTGGAACAGCAATGGCATGGGCAGGGATCATTGCATGGGAGCCTCTTGGGGCGTACGGCCCCTATTACTCCGACATGGAAGTTCATCGCGAGCCCGTAGTACGTATAGGCTGCAGCGGAATGCATGCGCTGACACCGACCAGCAACCAAAGCGAGTCGTTCTCAAACCCAGAAGACACACTCGTACGTCTCAGCAATGGCACACCAATTTCTGCCCCAGGTGCAATTCAAGCAAACACAAAGATCACAAGAGTTCGCGTTCAACTTGCTACCGTTGACATTGGATGGAAGCACCGGGGTACCGCAATTAATTTCGAATACTATTTCAGACTCCTTGATGATTACTCCGGACAAAGCTATTCATTTCCTCCAAACCCCCTGGTAACACCAGTACCCGTACCGGTCCATGCTCCAAGTATCTTCCAACAGGGAGGTGCCGGGAGCGTTTCTTTCTGCCTCATCCCACGACGGTTGGGTATTTACGGACGCTCCGGCGGTGTGACTGGGCTCAATGGAAGCGGTCAAGAGTATGGCGGTGGCTTCAACTTTTACCCAAAGAATAATCGCCAGTCAAAGTTCACATTTGAAGCTCTTTATTACAACCGAAGCCCTGCCAACAATGCTCTCTATCCCTATCGAGCAGGCTACAGTGGCACGGCTATTCAAACCCAGATGCTAGTCATGTGGTAGACAATCGATTCAGTAAACACGACCAATACGAAAAATTGGTCTGATGATGTACAAATATTTTGTTCTAGATCTACAATCAAGTAGTCCTCTCGAAGCCTTGGCTATGATCTGAAGTGCGTAACACATGATTTAAAAAGTTATTCATTGCCGCTACAAGCGAAAATTACCAACAACAAACTGCTCTAAGCCTACACCTCAGCAAAAGACACACGAATCTGGAAACATATGATCGAAAAAGACTCAATCCTAAAATACTAAAAGTCTGGAGGCTTGGGACCCTCAACAAGACGCCTGCCGCACGACGCACTACCCCCCGCGTTCACTAACGAGGGAAAATTCAAATAAACCGATTTAACGCCTGTTTTTTGCATAAATTTAAAGATCTCTGGTTGCGTTACCTCGGGTCCTCTGTGGAAATCCTAACCAAAACTGAACGAAATTCTTGTCATCACTGAACGAATGATGCGTATGGTTCGTATGAACAATACTGTTTGAGGTGCGGCAGTCATTCCGGCTGATGCACAACAGCTGAAACCAATGCCAGAACCGGACGCTTGCGGAGGAATCAACTATGACACGTGACGAATTATTCACTCTTTGTGACCACTATGTTCATGATGACTATGTTCATGATGACACAGAAACTACAGAGGCCGACGACACGAATCGCTGTTGTCCTGATCCAACGACAACGATCATTCACTGCTTTCGTGAAGCGGAGATTTCTGCAGCTGAAATGCAATCTCTCTTGGCTTATGTCTGCCAAAATCAAAACGATGATCTAGACTGGTCGGATGCAGACCAATTCTGTGACGGTTCCGATGGTATAGGCCGTCTTGGAAACCCTGGCGATTCGACCTCTTGGGCTACTGCCGAGAGCAACATTGATTCGATTGCCAATCGGCGGCCTCGATAAAACGTTGGAGATGGCTACGTAGGGTAGAGATATCCCATTCGTACGCTAGAACACAATCAAGCCAAAAGACTACTAAGCCCCTCTTTTGACACCCTGCCATTCAACATGGTGCTGAAAACTAAGTCTTTGGAAGCAACCAATCAGGTAACCTTCTGATTTTTCCATCCGGATCAACACAGACAACCAATGTTTCGCCGGTTGCGATTATTCTTTCGCCTCGTATGAGTTCATATGTGTGGCGTATACTGGCAGAAGAAATTTTGCCAACATGCGTCCGTAAGATGAGCAAGTCATCATATTCGGCAGCCGCCTGATATCGACAAGATGCCTCAGCAACCACCATAAAGAGGCCGGCGTCCTCGAACGCTTTATACGTATACCCTTGCGCACGCAACATTTCGGTACGCCCCATCTCGAAATATGTAAGGTAATTCCCATGATGTACTCGTCTTTGACCATCAGTTTCTTGGTAACGCACACGGATCTCAATTTCATGCGAGTGGCCAGAATCCGGTGCATGGTGGGACACAGAAATAAACCTCTTGTAAAGAACTATAAAAACTCTGATGGAGTAATCATGCTAAATCTGTATAACTTGACAAGAGCATGCGGGCATTTGTTGACCTACCTCAATTAAAAACCCTATTCTCTAAGGCTCTGCAGCACGTACGGAAACATGGCATGACAAGTTTTAGTAACACGGGTGAAGGTGCAACAGTAGGCTTTGCGACTGCACGTGGAAGAAATTGGCCGACTTTACGGCAATTCACGGTTTTTTTAGAAAATCGCGTCGGACAACTCGCTGAACTTGTTCGACGGTTTGCCGGAACGAGAGTACGCATTGTTGCATTATCGATTAGTGATGCCGGCGAATGTGCTTTCGTTCGATTCCTCTTAAGTCACCCAGAACAAGGCCGAGAAATCCTCGAGCGAGCAGGGCTTGCCATAATTGAAAGTGATTTAATCGGTGTCGAGCTGCCTGAAGACTCTCAGCCACTTGTTCAAATCTGCACAGCTCTTCTTCAGGCAGAGATCAATATCATTCAGGCATATCCAGTTCTCATGAGACCACGGGGACGTCCTGTTGTTGCGCTCATGGTAGACAACACAGAGATGGGGTTAGAAACACTCGCAGCCAAAGGATTTTCAATGATTACCGAGGGTGATCTCGATGACGATGAGGCATGAGCATGTCATTACAAACATAATTGGAAGAGAAATTAACTTTCTCCCTCGTCGAGAAACATACCGTCTGGTAAACCTTGGACTTTCCGAACGACTACTCGCTGAATTGATTCCCATGCAACTGCTTCAAGAGTGATGGATCCGTCTGGTTCTTGACGGGCAAACAAAGCGTGAGTCCCTTGAGACCAATCACGCTCAAAGAACTGTGGCAGAATTGGTCGAGAACTTCCGGCGATGTGTAGCTCAACCTCACCACCGTGCTCGAGTTCCTGCCAAAGCCTGGCAATAAGTCGGGCAGTTGGACTTTCAATGCTTCCTGTTGGCAAAAGATGGCTGTTCGAATGCTCATCCACTGGAGGACCGAGAAGATCTGCTGAAGACTCATGGAGGTCTGAGACTCCGTCAACTAATGCCGAACCGGATGTACTATCCTGCCCTGAAGGTTGAGTCTTTGGAATAACAACCTTCGCACTACATTTCGAACAGGCTCCGCTCTTCCCTGCAAACTTGCCTGGAGCTGTGATACGGGAGCTACAACTCGGGCACTGGAACGTAATAGTAGAAGATTCGACCATTCGAAATCACCATGTCCACAATTGATGGATTACGTACACACTGCAACAAATGCACACTCTTTCTACTTTACCCCCTCTTTTTGTGCCATAAAGAAAATTTATTGATATTTTTAAATACAATTTAAAAAGTAACCCAGAACAATAGCACACTACCCACTCACACGTTCTTCTTAAACTTCTTACCATAGGTCCCCCTCATGGCAATTTCAGTTGTTTGCCCCTCGTGCCAATCGCGATTCAACGTCAGTGATAAGTTCGCTGGTCAGACCGGCCCTTGTCCAAAATGCAAGAACCCTATCACAATCCCAAAGGCCTCCGGTGATGTCACCATCCATGAGCCTACAAAGCCGACTGCTTCGTCACAGTCAGGGCACATGCCAACAGTGCCAATTGTTTTTGAGGAGGAGTCATTTTCCCGTGTTACTATAACTCTACTCTTTGCCGGGAGCATACTTTTGTTACTCGCGGCATATGTTGCGGGGAAAAACTTCGCGGTCAAATCTGGCCAGATAGAAATCCCCATACTTCTCCAAGCCGCAACGGCAGTACTTGTTGCAATACCGTGCGCAAAAGTCGGATACACCGTAATGCGCGATAAAGAACTCGAACCATATCGGGGCAGACAACTTGTTTTACGAGTTTTGGTCTGCAGCGTCATCTATGCCTCGTTGTGGTTCGTACGTGGAATGATTGGCATTGAGAACCCCGAGATATGGCAATGGCTTTTCTTGGCACCAGTATTTTTATTTGCTGGCGGCTTCACTGCAGTTGTAACTTTTGACCTCGACTGGGGCGTCGCAGTGAGCCACTATACGCTCTATGTAGCACTGATAGCTTTGGTACGATATGTAGCAGGTCTACAGCCTCCCTTGTAATTAAATTACACGGTGAGATGAGAATCATTTAGATTGAAGACACATGCCCTTTGCTGAATTACCTGAACTAAAAACAATACATGATGGCAGCGGCGTTCGGATCCCCCCGGACAAAACGGTTCCTCTGACTCCTCGCGTGCGTAGATTATTGGATAGTTCACCGCTTCGACGACTTGCATCAGTTCGTCAACTGGGACTCGTTTCACTCGTCTATCCTGGTGCAGTGCATTCAAGGCTTGAGCATTCTCTTGGCGTTTACCATCTTGCCCTCGCGTTTCTAGCCAGTCTGAATGGCGATGAACGTTTTCGTGCAACTATGTCCGAGCAAGATGCAGCAGCCTTTCTTGTCGCTGCAATCCTTCACGATATCGGACATTGGCCGTACTGCCACCCTATTGAAGACATGGACCTGCCGGACATGCCCCGGCATGAAGAACAGACATCACTACTCATTTCAACAGATGAAATCACGAAGCTCCTTGCCTCCGATTGGGGATTACAGCCAGAGCGAATCGCTCAGCTTATTCTTGGTACAGCCAGCGACCCTTCTGGAAAGATTATTCACTCACTCCTTTCCGGACCAATTGATGTCGACAAAATGGATTACCTAATGCGGGACAGCCTGCACGCCGGCGTGCCGTATGGCCGGCATTTTGATCAAGATCGCCTCCTCGCCAGCCTCTGCCTCAATGCGAACGGGGAATCACTCGCGATCACTGAGAAGGGTAGGACTGCTGCAGAACTTATGGTTTTTGCTCGCTATGTCATGTTCAGTGAGGTTTATTGGCATCATGCTGTCCGATCAGCAACAGCCATGCTGCAACGAACTATTTGGCTTAGTCGTGAAAAACTAGACACTGGTCTGCTAGTGCAATCAACAGAAGACACATTTCTGAAACGAATGAACAGTGCTGCTAAAAACTCTGATGCTCAATCCATCCTGGATGGACTCTTTGGTCGTCACCGAAAGCTCTTTAAGCGAATCGCCGCTTTTGACGCCAAAACACACCCTGTGCTGCATAAAACACTTGCTGGTCTTCCGTATAAAAATCTCGTTCAAGTATCTAACTGTTTCGTAAACCTTTTAGTAAAAAAAACAGGGAATTCTATCAACCGAAATGAGATCCTTATCGATGCTCCACCGAGAGAGAGAGAGATTGAATTTAATCTCCAAGTCTGTTGCAAAAGCAACTTAAATGAAAATGAAGTTTATTGGCGTTCACTAGCAGAGATGTCACCTGTTACTCAGTCTCTTGCACATTTGCAATTTGATCACCTTGTGAAGCAGGTTCGAATATTTGGATCAGACAGGGCTACATCAGCCATCCAACA
>JBDOMQ010000399.1:202-10755 GCA_039831725.1 Pirellulales bacterium | reverse complement strand
GATTACATTAGGTGGCGATCCGATAATTGGAACCGCATCCGGCCGCGTTCGTATTGAAACCGATGACATCATTATTACGGTTGACAGTGGTGAGGAAAACATTCAAACCGTATTGGAAAACCTCAATACAAAACGTGAATCACTTCACCAGCTGTTGGAAAATTGTAAGGTTGCCTCTGTTGTCGAGGCCAAAGAACAAGCCACTCGGCACGCTGAACGGACCCATCTCCTGAAAACAAGACAGGAAACGTATTCTGCACTCCTTCAGGGAAAGAAGCAGGCGGAATGGGACCAGGAGTTCAAAACTCTTGAACGCCTCCCACAAACACGGGAGAGTAAATCAATTGAGCAGGAGCTTGAGACATTACGTCATTCGATTGCTACCAATGAAAAAGACATAGAAATACATCAACAGAACCTTCTGGTGTGGGAAGAAGCCCACACAGACCTCGAGACACTTGGAGAAAAACTTCTCGTCGCGCAGCAAACTCTCCGTACTACCGAATCCAAACTCACATCACTGCCGGAGGTTCCGCCCGAATTCTCTTCTATTGATGAATTTTTGCACTCACTCGATTCTGCACAAGAACGAATCAATGCCAGCAGTGAACCGCGTTCTCAACTCGGTTCACAACGAGGAACCATGGAGGGCCAACTGGGAGACCGCCGCAGTGAAGATCTCACCGAAGAAGCAGAGCATGCACGACTTCAATTTGTTCGTATTCTTGAAGAGGGCAACTGTTACAAACGAATTGAAGAAACACTTGCTCGAGTTTCTCCAAATGAAAGTGATTCTCTTGATCAACTAAGCCAACGCATCACTGAAATATTCTCCAGCATTTCATGCAGTGATTCTCAGATTGAATTTAATGACACACTTCCGTCACATATCACTCGCGGCCATGTCACACTATCGCCAGATAGACTTTCTCAGGGCGCACGTGGTGCTCTTGCAATTGCTATTCGTATAGCACTCGCCGAGTCATACCTTCAATCCTCGAATGGATTTGTCATGCTGGATGATCCATTCGTTCACATGGACACTGATCGCCTCGGGCAAGCGATTTCTATTTTAAGATCATTTTCTGAAAAACACCCAGTGATTTTTTTCACATGCCATGAAAACCAAGCCTCACTACTTCGTCGTTAAACACAACTAAGCAGAGTACAGAACCAAATCTTAAGTCATCCGTTTTATAAGGCCCGTGGCACGACGAATAGGTTTTTTTATTGCTGTTTCAAGGACATCTTGTGGGCTCACAATTGTGACTTTTTTGATCGCTCGTGTCACAGCCGTATAAAAAAGTTCACGCGTAACGATACGACTACGATGTTCTGGCAGCACAACGATCGCATGCTGATACTCTGACCCTTGACTCTTATGAATAGTAATCGCATGGACGGTTGCAACGTCTTCAAGTCTTGAGACCGGTACTCGAACATGTTGTCCGGGCTGACCAAAAACAGCCTCGAACCGATCCTCACTATCATCGGAACGCACAATGACTCCAACATCACCATTAAAAAGTGCCAGTGAGCGGCAATTCCGAGTAATCATTATGGGCTGACCTACATACCACGATGTCGCCGGAGAAATACCGAGCCTTGATTCAATACGCGCATTCCACTGACTCACTCCTGTACCGCCTCCACGATGTGCGCAAAGGACCTGGAGTTCCTGTTGTATCTGGAGAATAGTATCGAGGTCGGCTTGTTGTGCCGCCCCTTGCAATCGCTTGGCGTGGCTACCAATTTCCGCTAGAAGGTCCTCTACTGCTCGTCCATCTGTTGGTTCAATCCACTGAACATCAGCATGACCTGCTTGAAGAACAGTGAGCGTTTGAGCAACATCACCTGCACGAATGGATTCTGCTAAGGCTAGAATACCTGGTGCATCTTTTGCACGGTGAACTGTCCTCAGCTCTTCAATTTTATTATGGAGAGGATGTTGACTGAACTGACTGGATCGAAAATTAGCAATATCTCCCAATACCGTCCCTGCATCAACACTGGCAAGCTGATCAGGATCTCCCACAAGAATGATCTCGGCATCTTCTGCTAACGAAATAAGAAGATGGTACATCAATGAACTTGAAAGCATTGATGCCTCATCAACAATCACAATGTCGTATGGCAATCGATTACTCGAATGGTACCGAAAAGGTTGCGGTCGCGATGGATTATAATCTAATAACTTATGTACTGTACGAGCTGGTTCTGCCGTCACGGCGGCAATAACGCTTGGTGTGGCGCCTGCTTCTACACATCTTTGCCTAAGCACATCGGTCATACGAGATGCTGCCTTACCAGTGGGTGCCGCAAGGCCTAGTCTTGGCCAAGGGCCCTCCGCAGGAAGAACAGAAAATCGCTCAACTAGATCATGAGCAATTTTTGTTGTTTTCCCTGTACCTGGCCCTCCAAGAAGAACATATACGTGCATACATGAATCTCGCATCAGTACATCTGCAATATCTTGCTCCTCTGAGAGTGCTCTGGCGAGATAAAAAAGGTGACCATCAATAATGAAAGGACATCGACTACTCGAATCGCCAACAAGTGACCCAACAGCCCGTAACGAATCGAGCCATGTAGTGGGCTGTAATGGCCAGTCAGGCGCCCCGGGAGCACCAATTTCAATTCCGCCAGCCCACTCCTGGATGTTGTCGAAATCAACACAGGTGTGACCATCCCGTACGCTTCGAAGTGCTAGACAAAAACCAAGCCAGGCAAGAAGATCCGGTTGCTCTTCACGCTCTCGATGAGCCATTGATACAAGTACTGACGCGGCTGCGATGTCTTCGCGACCGATAGCCCCCAACTTTCGATAGTCCTGTAACGCAGGAGGTGGCATCATATGTCTGCCTCATTTTTACCAGCGAGCAGGTCACTCAGTTTATGCCACAGGCCATCTGGTGCACGCCACGTAAAGACTCCATATCTTCTTCCTTGGTCGTCAATAGGTGTCTGGGATCCTTTCATGCCCCGAGTAAACGCATAAACGATGCCGACAATACATCGATCCGGATCTGCCTGAGGCAATCTCCACCTCAACATGCGAAAAAGGGCCGTCCCATAAAGAAGGGCCTGTAATGGATAATGATGGTCTACCATCGCATCAATAAGCCGTTCAGGTGCATACGCTTGAAAAGGATCGGATGCTCCGTGAGCATGCAATCGGTTGCTTTTATAATCGCAGATCACGAGTCTGGGATCGTCAGATTGACTATCTGGCAAACCGAAGATCGCATCAACTGAACCTGTAAGAAGTCCACCAACTGGTATATCAAAAGCTGGGCCACAGAGTATCTCCGCGTACCTTGCGAGAGAATCCTCAGGACTTACAAATTGTCTAAGAATTTTTCCAACAGAAGCTACCTTTATATTTTTCAACTGCCCAGCCATCCCCATTTCAAAATCCATCTCAGGAAGGGATTGAGATGGTGGAGTATCTGTTAAGCGGCAGTCACCAAATGGGCCACCAAGCGGTGTTGTCAGAGTTTCGTAGACCATCGTATTGAGGCTCTCACGGTAGTGTCGGAGTATTCCATTAGATGTTTTCTCTTTTATGACCCGCTGTATTTCTGCCTCAAGAGGCACGGCGGCGACATCCACTTCCTCAAAAACTTCATGAACTGTTCTCCCAACTGCCAAACCTGCTGGCAAATCAATCACCTGCTGCTCTGCTGAAGTACACGGTGTAGACAGAGATAATTGTCTCACGCTGACTGATACATGCTCGTCATATCCTCCACGTTCCGGTCTATAAAAGTTTTCTCGGCCACGTGTAGCGACAATGCTACTAAAAGACATTCGCCGTGAGGAATGTATCGCTGGGGGCAACACCGCATTTTTCATGCCGCCTAAAGATGTCTCTATTCGTAACTTCCGTTTGAGTTGCTCCAGAAGTTTGCCCGAGTTAGTAGCAGAGTCCGGAAACGAAAATGATTCTTGAATAATGCTCGGAATTTTTCCATCAGCTACGAGAACTCCAAGATAGTGCTCCGCTCGTGTTGCTGCAACATAGAGCAGCCGTTTTGACTCCTGATCTTCTGCCTCCTCATGTCGCCGGCGGGCTGCTGTTGAAGCCTTTTCAACTGCAAAACCAATATCTACTTTGCGACTTCCATCTTCAGCATAAAAAACAGTAGGGCGAGATTTGGCACGCATGTTTTTTGACGCTGGCTTCCAAAGGTCAGCCACAATAACACACGGAAACTGAAGTCCCTTTGCTGCATGCATTGTGAGAACTCGAACTGCATCAGCATCACTCTCAATACGTCGACTCACAAGGTCATGTCGTGGATCTTTCTTTGATAGGTGGATAAATGTTTCGATAGCCTGGTGAGGAGTACAACCACCAGAAGGACCAATCGCATCCAACGCCTCGAAGATATGGAGAAAATCCGTAAGATTTCGTTCACCGTCAGGTCCCGCAGCAATACGCTGCATCATGTCCGCTTCTTGTTCGATTGCCACACCAAAAGCAGCAAGGCCTTGACGCGTCAGCACAGCTGAGAGCTTCATAAGCTCTTCCTGCACCCGATACATGACAGCCTCAGCCAAAAGGCCGCTCTCTGACAGTGCATAACCAAAAAAACATGTCGCAGCTGCTCTTCGAACATGACCACTGCTGGACGGCTTCTCAATCGCTTCAAAAATAAGACGAAGGTCGAATGCCATGCGACCTGCCATAACACTATTTGTCCCACCGCTCACCGCTGGAATACCCACTTGAGCCAGTCGTCTTTCAATCATTCGACTCACGCTTCCTGTGCGTGTCAGAATGCAAATATCATTCGGCTCTAAACGGCGTGCTCCCGTCTCACCACGCGAAATGAATTGCACCTGCTCTAAAAGATGAATGACTTTTCCGACAGTTGGCCCAACAAGTGACTGCTGACTGTCCGTCTTTCCTAGGTGAATCATCTCAAGGGGCTCTACATCACCCTCAAGACAAGACTCCCTGTGATCATCTGACGCAGTAACGTCACTATACGCAATTCCATCTCCAAAGCTCACGTGTGAGAATGCTTTGTTCAGACTTTCCAGAAGAGGCTGATCCGAACGCCAGTTTGTCGAAAGTGTCCGATGGTTCTTTGCCTTTCTCGTAAAATTTACATATGCCTGTACATCCGCGCCACGAAAACTATAGATAGCCTGCTTGGGATCGCCGACGCTCACTAATGAACGCTCATCAGTCCCTGGGAAAAGCCGTGTAAAAAACTCCCATTGAAGCCGATCTGTATCCTGAGCCTCATCAACAATCGCCAAGAGGAACCGCTTTTGTAAACGCTTTACAACTGCAGACCGCGGATCTGCGACGAGTTCATACGCGCGTCGCAAGAGATCGTTTGAATCTGGTGTCGACGCCATCGCATTGTGGACACGATGAACACACTGATTCAGCATCTCCTTTAAATTCTGAAGACAGTCAATGACGGCCTGGTCTACTATTTCTTGTTCATCAAACCAGGGTTCAATAAAAGGATCTCCTAATAGAATTGTTAGAAGTGAACGCAAGGTGGACTCATCCCAGCGTTGACCAGACGCAGCCGCAACAACGATCGCATCGTTTACAACTTCATTCACAATCCGGTCTGTTTCTTCGGAATCGACCACTGTTTCAATATCTACACCGGCTGTTCGAAGCACACGACTGCAGACTCCATGAATTGTTGAAATTGTTGCGGTGTCAAATTCAACAAGAGCTCTTTCGAGACGGATCGCTCGTTCCAATCGCTCAACTTCATCGGTGTCAAATAAGAAACTTGTAACAGCATCGGCTCCGTCAACAGATAAACTTCGTAGAGCTGAAGCCGTTGAAATAAGTCGCTTTCGGATTCGATGTCGTAATTCCATCGCGGCGTTTCGCGTGAATGTCGTTATCAGTATATGTCCAATCCGTAGATCAGCACGAACGGCTAACTCCCGAGCCACGAGGGCAGCAACAGCATACGTCTTTCCAGTACCAGCACTCGCCTCAACGATCATGCTCGTGCGAATCTGATCACTAGTTAGGTCAAGTTTCATTCTGGACTGTAGATATTTGTTCTAGGTTTAAAGCGAGTAAGCGCAACATATGAATTAAAAAATGCTTTTTGCCTTTCACTATCCGAAAACACCTCATCGAAGACAGGGGTTCGGCCATGGACGACTACTTCAAGACTATTTTCATATGAAGCGTATGTGACAAATGCAGAAAATGACTTTCTTGATTTGTTTTGATCGGTAAGAAAGTCCTCAGCTGTCTTCCCAAAACTACTGTACGCACTCATAGCTGCCTGCTGATACAGCGCGCACAACTTTTCAAGGAGATGCTGGGAATTCTGTCTGGTTAACGTGTTATCCAGGGTTACTTCACGGACCATAACAGCTTTCCGTGGCTTTCCCTTGTCATCCACGGCACCCGGTGACCACTTTTCATGCTGGCTATAAACATAGGCACGTTTTACAGGTACACCCGCAACCATTGCGACAAGTAGTTGTGCCAACGCAAGATACTTTGACCGTCGAAACTGTATTGATGTCTTCGCGCTGGGGTGAAGCAGTATGAGTGACAAAGGATCATTCTGACAAAACTCCAGTGTGCCTGAAATCTGTAGGCTATTCACTTCAACACGAAGTCTCTCGACTTGCCTTTTGACAAGTGACAATCCGTCGTTATCTGACTGTTTCACCACTGCCTCAGCAAAACCTGTCACTTCTTCAATTGCTGTCTCACCGAACCCCCAGATTGGGACATCACCGTCTGCTCGAACAGCATCCGTCCATGCATTTACAAACGCCTCACGCTGATCACTATCAATGTATCCTTGAATATAGTTGTCTCGTAATTCCCGCTGCTCATAAGACGAAAGCGTCAATGGAAGCGTGGCTGGAATCTCAACGTCGTCATTTCTCCATGGATTAATCGCTAATGTTTCACGCACGAATGGCCAAAGCGGATCACACATAAATGCCGCGAGTGACGAAAGCTCAAGGAGTGTACGCGGTGCAGCGGATACAGGTTCAGGTATAACGGGCTGAGGTGGTGCTCCTAATGCTTTGGCAACATGCAAAGCTTTTCTATCATGACTCCATACAGTGTCGGGCCGAATCCCAGCTACCAGAAAATTTCTCTGGCTACACGCATGCCGCGGATGAAACACCTCGACATCGCTGTATTGTTCACCATTCCAGTTCCAGAGAGGTACCCCGTGACGACCTACAAAATCAATAAATTCAGCCAACGGTGTTACCACTGGTAAGGTTGCATTTGTTGAAACACTCATTCCGGTGCAGGTGATAATCAATTGGTCTCGAGCTGACATAACACAATCTAGAAAACCGCGACGAAGATTTACTCTGGGGTCACTGTCACCGAGCAACTGCTGTCGCTCAACGAGATTATCGTGATCACTGGCAGCCGCTTCGGCCACATCTTCATCAAAGCCAGCGACACAAATCACCCGAAATGGCACTGCACGGAGTGGAATCATAGAAGTTGCTGTAATCGCACCTGTGCGCAAAGGCTGATGACCAACGGCAGCTGTTAACTTTGTTATCAAAATCGTTTTGATATCGTGGTAGGGCACTTTGGTCTCAGTTGCGACTCGCCTCAACTGATCAAGCTCATAGACCACTGTTTCCAGCTCTTCTGTTTCATCCCCAATGAGTTGTATCAGTGATTGCTCAAGATCGTTACACCAATCACCGACTGATTGATCATTCGTCACAAGACGATCCAACGTATCGATCACGCGCACGATAGACAAAAGTGGTGCAATCGATTCGATATCTGCAGTATCCACACCCGTCAACGGGACAACACCACCAAGTGCTGCTGCTGGTGTCCCGTCTGGAAGCAATATCCCCAGCAACATTCTCTCGAGACCCTGCCACCATGTGTGTGCCGCTAACTCCGGCTGATCAAGCCCATCTCGCTTACGACGAGGGCCATCAATACCCCAGCGAATCCGCGTACGTTCTATACAACGTCGCCACACTTCTATCGCATTATCATCAAGACCATAGTGATTCCGGACCAGATGATGGGTAGCTACTGCTAGCGTATCATCAACAGAACACCGCGAACCGATGAGTTTAAGCAACGCGATGAGGAGTTCTGCGCCGTCACTTACATCACGAATTCCTCGATCTGCAATGACAAGGGGGAGTTCTATTTCATGACTACTGTCTGTTAACGTACGGCTAAAGACTGCTTCAAGGTGGGGTGCCAATTCAGAAATCCGTGGACTTACGATAAGAATATCATGAGGAGCGAGATCTTCATGTTGCTTGAACGAATGAAGAAGAGCATCATGAATAACCTCTGCTTGCCTGCTGAGGTCATGACAACGATGAATAAGGAGCGAATCATCTGCTTTACAAACCGTGTCGGCACCTATGTGTCCATCTGCTATTGTCTGCTGTATTGATTTCAACAGTAAGAGCGGCTGATTGCAGGCATCACTTTCGTGCTGAGCCATATGCTTTGGTGTAAAACCTTGAGAGGCAAGAAGCATTTGGGTTTCTTGGGTTCCGCGTAGCCAGGAAGTAACCAACGGGTCACCATCTTGTGAAATAGCTATCTCCCGTTTTTCAGGTAGATACCCGGGCGTTAACGCAGGAGCCATCTTTTCCCATTGGGCTTGAAGAGGAGGTGACGGATGAACAAGTAATACTTGGACATCACAGTACTCTCCATTTTTATCCTTTAGTGAAGCGAGTTTTTTGACTACCTCGGTCTGTTGCAAAGAGAGTGCCTCGAGGCCAGCCACGAGAACTGCTGCAGGAACCGGCCCTTGAGCATTCTGATCCCGGGCCGGCGGACTTGGTTGATTGATAGCGGCACGAACAAGCTTCCAAAGATCAAATTGCCAACGATCACTGCGGGCCAATGAAACAAGAAACTCATTACTGGCCCCCTGTATTTCTTCAGCCATCGGTGCGAGAACTGGCTTTCCATCCTCCCAGGCTAAAATCATACCCGGTCGTCGGAAGTGATAATGGTCAAATCTGTCAGCAATTCGCCGAGCCGCAAGCAAAGGACCTCCTGCTTGCTGAATAAGCCATTCATAATGTGGCGACTTCACAATGACATCGAGTACCGAAAATGTTAGTCGCTGAACAGACCACGGATCGTTTTCGTACTCATACGATCCGACCAATTGTGACAGTGAGCCCGGGTAGGAAAAATCCACGCCAGCGACTATTCCGTCACCTAATTTTAAGCCCGTTGAACCGAGTCTTCTCGCTAGTTTGTCAGCCAGCCAACTTCGAGCTCCGATAGTTGGTATTACAATTTTGTAGGATGTAAAAAAGTCTGTTGGCTGAGACAGAAATGTGACAGCCGCATCGACAACAGCATCCAAACTCGTAACGTACTGAATAGAAAGTGGCATAGTTGCCGTAGTTTATCCGGCCTTCCGAATTCCGGAAATATTTTCACCCAAACTTTGTTTACACTTGTGTTGGGATCGCTACCTATTCATCAATCTTAGGCTCGAGCCACAATGTTCAAATAGACTTCTTCACACAACGGAGCAATGGCAATCAGACGACCGGAACAGGGGCACAACTCTGAAAAACATGATACTCGTGATGCATCACCATCAACTGATCATCATGACACCGTTGCGTCGGTCGAAGAGTTGTCAAGGCAGACAACTGACTTTGGCCTAGGAAACGAGGAGACTCTCACAGAGCACTCTGATTCACTCATTGGTCATACTTTTGATGATGTCGTTATTGAGTCGCTTCTTGCATCAGGTGGTATGGGCCGTGTTTATCAAGGACGGCAGCGTTCGCCTGACAGAAAAGTCGCAATCAAAGTCATACGTCCAGGTCATCGAGCACCACGTACATTCCAACGATTCCAGCGTGAGACTGAGCTTTTAGGACGACTGAGCCATCCTGGGATCGCCCAAATTTATACTGCCGGTTCTATCAAGAGAAATGGAGAGGATTCGCCATACTTTGTGATGGAACTGATCCAAGACGCAATGCCATTGGTGAAGTCCGCAAATCACCGGAACTTGTCAAATCGAGAACGCCTGACTCTATTTTCAGCGGTATGTGAAGCTGTTGCATACGGTCACTCACATTCTGTTGTTCATCGTGACCTCAAGCCAAGCAACATATTAGTTGATAGGGCAGGGCACCCGAAAATTATTGACTTCGGAATTGCTCGGACAGAACAAGACAGTGACGCAACCGAAACAGGTACATTTCTTGGCACACGCCAATACAGCAGCCCTGAACAATGTGTCGGAAAGAAAGCTGACGCCCGTAGTGATGTCTATTCACTCGGCGTCCTCCTCCATGAATTACTCACAGGGAAACTTCCATATGAAGTAAAAAATGCTTCTTTTCTTGAAACAGCTCGCATCATCCATGAAAAACAACCAAACAAGCTATGGATACCGGAAAAGAAACTTCGCTCTGGCATTGAATTGATTGCAGAAAAGTGCCTTGAAAAAAACCCGGATGCTCGATATTCAAATGCTGGAACACTCCGTCTTGATATTGATGCACTTCTTTCTGGACAACCGCTCGCTGTAAAGCCACAAACG
>JBDOMQ010000399.1:0-192 GCA_039831725.1 Pirellulales bacterium | reverse complement strand
CAATTACTTAAAGAGCCGTTCGTCGCCTGCTGCGACAGCCGGGACATTCTTACTCGTTGTAATCATGTTTTTCTTTTTAGATAAGTTTTCTTCATCAGAAAAAAATATCCCTGAAACACCAATCGCTTCCTCAGAAAACACCAACTCACTTGAGGTTAAGTTTGCTGGAGTATCAAGCTACAGAACCACACC
>JBDOMQ010000029.1:0-10758 GCA_039831725.1 Pirellulales bacterium | reverse complement strand
CCTCCATCACCTGCAGAGCGCAGTCGACTTACAAAATGTTTCACCACAGGATCAGACAACCTGAGAAAAGGAAATTATGATTATGCAATTGAGCTTTTCGGGAGTTGCGTAGCTGGAGATCCGGCAAGTGCAATTTATCTGCAAAAGTTTATGGAGGCTTTGTATAAAAAATTTAGTAAAAAAAAGAAGGGCGGTCTTGCTTCTCTACTTTCTGCTGGAAGTCGTGGTAGTCTGAAACGTCTGGTTGCGAGCGGAAAGACACGAGAGGCTTTAAAGACTGGCCTCGATGTCCTTAAAAAAGACCCCTTTGATGTTGCATGCATCCTAAGTCTAGCCGATGCGTGTGGTGAGGCTCATTGCCTTGAGACGCAGGGATTGTTTTTGCGGAGAGCACTCGACGTTGCTCCAAAAGACATTTCGGTGAACAAGCACTGTGCGAATTACAAAGAACGATTGGGTGAGTATGATCAAGCAATATCCTGCTGGCAGCGCCTCGCTGGAACAAAAAGCGTCCGAGAAGAGGCAGATCGTGAAATTGCCCGGTTGAGTGTTGAGAAAACTCGGCAAAAACTTGAGAGTCGCGGAGTCAGTTCTAAAGAGTCAAGTGACGTATCACCTCTGGAGGAACTCCGACAGAAACTGGCTGCATCACCAACTGATTATGAAACAGCATTCGAGCTATCTGATCTATTGGAACGAGAAGCCTCAATCGAAGAAGCAGAAACAGTTCTTCTGGATGTATTAGCGGCATCAGGGAATGACCTGAAGGTAAGAGAGCATCTTGAAGATAGACAGATTCGTTGGGCGAAACAGCGGGTTATGGTTGCAGAAAAGCAGCTGCAAAATACAGATAGCGAAGACAATAAAGAAACAGTTGCTCGACTGAAAACAGCTTTGCTCAAGCAAGAAATTGATGTTTTTGCAGCACGCGTAGAAAGGTATCCGGATAATGTTTCCTGGAAGTATGAACTTGCAATGCGATTGAAGACTGCCGGTAGTCCAGCAGAAGCAATAAAGTTTTTTCAGCAGGTGCAAATGGACTCACGCCGCCGCGGGGCAGTGGCCCTTGAGCTAGGGGAATGTTTTCAAAAAATAAAGCAATACCCATTAGCTATGCGAAACTACCAGACGGCGGTGGAAAGTTTGGGGGATCGAGAAGTAGAATCACGAAAAAGAGCCCTGTACAGAGCAGGCGTTTTGGCTGCCGCAATGAAAGATAAAGATGCCGCTTTGAAGTTTCTGTCGAATCTCGCTGAGCTTGATTTCGGGTATCGTGATGTGGCTGAGCGGCTTGAAAAACTGAATACCGTAGACTCCTGATTCAGTTATCTTTTGCTGCCCAGGTTCTCTGGAAACCCCATGATTGGGCATGTTTTGTTGGGGTACTGGCGGAATTGTGTTTCGTCGGGTATTTTGAAGCCTTCGCAAATTACATTCTTTTTTCACGCCAAAACGTTCAGGAACGACAGAATGCCTCATTCGGCAAGTGCTAAAAAACGATTACGTCAAAATGTTCGCAGCCGTGACCGAAACAAGGCTATGAAATCGGAAATTAAGACATCGATTCGAAAAGTGCTTGAGGCTCTTTCTGCAAAAGACGTGACGGCCGCAAAAGATCTTTTTAAGTCGGTTGCTAAAAAAGCTGATCGGGCAGCATCATCGAAAACGATTCATAAAAATAAGGCGGCTCGAATCAAATCAAGGCTGTCCGCTCGCATCGTCAAAACCGCTCAATCAGCTGCTGGGTAAGAAGGCATTTCCAAGACCATATCAGTGCCCTTTTTAGATCATCGCGTCCCATTGGATTGCACGGCTGTCAAAAACAGGCCCTTCGATACAGGTTCTTCGGTAATCCCAGTCACCATTTTCATCAAGGACTGGGGCAACGCAGCTAAAGCAGATTCCGATACCACACGCCATTGGCGTTTCGAGTGATACCTGGCAGTTGAGAGAGCGTTTTGCTGCCCACTTTGCAACAGCAGCCATCATTCCTTCAGGTCCGCAGCATGCGATTGTTGGCTGATTCAATACAGCATCTTTTTCCATACTATCAAGAAGGTCAATAACAGTGCCGTGATGGCCTTTTGACCCATCAAGTGTTGCGAAGTGGGTGTTCATGCCACAGGCACGAAAGTCTTGTGCATGCCCAAAAAGACTGGCGTGTCGTGCACCCCAGCAGAACGTGACCTGACTTGAGGGCACTGTGGCTAAGAATTCACGGCCTAGCATGAGAAGCGCCGTCTGTCCAATTCCACCAGCGACGAGAACTAGATGATTGGTTGGTGGAGTTTCAAATCCATTGCCAAGCGGGCCCCAAAGAGAAACACTGTCACCAGGCCGTAACGTGGTCAATGTTGTCGTAAATTTGCCAGCGACTGCGTAGATAAAGTCTACAAATTGAGGATTTTCGCTAGCAGAATCTGAGCCACGAGCAGTCGGCTGCCAGTTTTCTGGTACTTGATGTTGAGGGAACACGTCGTAGATCGCCAGAGGTCGGGCAAGAAGCGGATCGTTTCGATTGGCAAGACGAACCATTGCGAATTGGCCCGGACGAGTTGTCGAGGCCAAGTGTGGGCAGTCAACACGAAGGCGCCATGTTGCTTCAGCAATTTGTTCGTGGGCAACGATGTCAGCCTGTTGATAGGCCGTCTTGCATGAGTTTCTTGGAGTTGACATTGGCATAATGCGATTGTGACTGATTCAAGAAGTCTGGAAATTTCTTTCATTCTAACTCGCTGCTTGGTTAGCGAGTGCGTTTTCTCCAGGAGGAGGCTTTACCTGGGCGTTTTGGCCGTCGTTTTCCACTTTGGTCACTGGATCGACGACTGCCCTCACTTTTGAAATTTTCACGGAGTGTTCTTGTTCTGCCACCATACGTTCTTTTAGGTGCATTGGTACGCGGTGCTCGTGTTCGGAAATCACCCACAGCAACAGTTGCAGATTTACGTAATCGCTCGATCTCCTCCCACGTCAACTTGCGCCATTGCCCGGGTAGAAGATTCCCGAGGGTCAGGTCACCAACAGCTATGCGTTTGAGTTGCTGCACTTTATGACCAAGAGATGCAAGCATTCTTCGTATTTCTCGATTACGACCCTCGTCGAGAACCATTTCCAGCACGGTACTTTGCTTGTGTTGTGAACGGACAGTAACCCTCTTTGCTTGCACTTTCGCTTCGGCAAGACTAATTCCTTGCCTCAGTGATTCAATTGTTTCAGCTGTTGGAATGCCTGCGATTTGAACTAGGTATTTCTTTTCAACTCCATATCGTGGGTGGGTGAGAAGATTGCCAAGTTCGCCATCATTTGTCACAAGAATAAGGCCCTCACTGGCACGATCGAGACGACCGATAGGAAACAGTCGTTGATCTGCCGGTACAAGGTCAATTACTCGTGGGCGGCCCGAAGGATCGTAATTAGTTGTTACGACACCAACAGGTTTATTAAGGAGATAGACGGTACGTCGCGGATTAGGTAATCGTTCTCCATCAACACGGATCTGCTGTCGGACCGGATCAACTTTGCTTCCTAAGGTTGTAATAATCTCGTGATCGACTTCCACTCGACCGGAAGTAATAAGTTCTTCACATGAGCGACGGCTGCCGAGACCCGCTGCAGCAAGAACTTTTTGAAGTCGTTCGAGACCGTCATCATCTATACCAAAACGTGGATTCTTTGCGTATTGGGGTCGGACTGATTCTGGCCGTGCAGGTGCTTTTCGGGCCAGAGGGCTTCGAGAGGTGTGTCTAGCGGCTTTTGATTTGTTTCGTGGTGATGAGGGCACGGGAGAGGCTTCCAGAGGAAATAGTCGTTCCTCAAAGGATACAGCATTGTGCTACCGAACGGGCGCCCACCAGCGAGATCGTGTGACTTCCGGTACCGGATCCGCAAAATCACGTGGCCGAGCTCCGTCCATAAGGGGCAATCTCAATACAGAGGGTGCAATATCATCTTGTAGATATGGGTCGAAACGGACAGCTCGTCGCTGCTGGTTGACTGCGGGGCCGGGTTGAACCCAGTCAGGCCGTCCAAGTGAGGCGCAGCCCGTGCATGTAAAACAGCAAATGACTACTACTGCGCGAGTAATGTGCATGTGTGCTTACTCCAAAATCCGTGTACGACGCCTGATAAGCCGAGAGTCTAGTGAGGCCTCCTACTTTTCCCAAGGTCGAAAACAAGACGTTTTATACGAACTTCGACTTTTTTTCTGTCATGTTCCGTTGTGGCGACGGAACAGTGACTCTGAGAAGGTGAGGATTCTCCTGGCCATCTGGCTGGCACGAAAGACTCTGCGGTTGGAGTTCTGCAGGAAAGAGAGCGCAGTCACCTTTTTGAAGTGTCGGCAGATTCCAGTGAGATGGAAGGTTTACTTCGCCAGCTAATACAGTAATGATTTCACAACAATTTCCAGCTGTCATCCACGTTGAATTCGGAAGCACTTCGTCGAAAAAGAAATAGGGGCATTCAACGAGCCGTCGAACAGATGGGTCGGTTGTAGGTTTTTTTGGAGATAGCGCGACTGGACCCAAAAAGCGAGTCGCCTCAATCCCTTCGTCAAGGTGAAGAGCTCTTGGTTTGTTGTTGTTATCAACACGGTTCCAATCGAATAGACGGAAGGTGATATCACTTGACTGTTGGATCTCGGCAATGACCAGTCCAGCTCCTATTGCATGAACAGTACCGGCAGGAATAAAAATGCAGTCGCCGGCTTTTGGTTCTATGACGTGGAGAACCTCTTCGCACGTCCCTGCCATAATCGCCTGCCGTAGCGCGGGCTCGTTAATCCCGTTCTGTAGGCCAGCGTATATTTTGCTTCCTGGTTCTGCTTCGACAACATACCAGGCTTCGGTCTTGCCTCTGTCGGGTGGTGTTCTCTGTGAAGCTGCTTGATCGTCTGGGTGAACCTGCACAGAAAGCACTTTGTGTGCGTCAAGAAATTTAAACAAAAGTGGGAACGTGCTTGGTGTGGAAATGCCTGCGAGAGCTTGCGGGTCCTTTCGCATTAACTCACCGAGGCTTTTTCCAGTGAGTGGGCCGTAGCGGACAATGCTCTGGTCTTTTCCGTGGTCAACAATTTCCCAGGATTCGGCGTACGGTCCAGGCTGTTCTAATTCACGTCCAAGCAAACTCTGAAAACGGCGGCCACCCCAGAGATACTGACGGTAGAGTGGTTTGAAAATGAGTGGGGTGAACATGAATGCTTTCAAGAGATAGGGTGTTGTAAGAGCAGTAGAGACGACTGCCCCTGGGTTACCTGAGAGCAGCCGTTTAGGCTTGACCGTAGCCCTCTAGAATACGGCCTATGCCAAAAAGGCACACCGAGACAACCAGTATCATCAGCATTTGTCCAAGAGAAATCATGTGGTTGAGCTCAAGGATAATCGCAAATGCTGGAAGGATTAATCCAAGACGTTGGCCCGTTTGTCCAATAAGTCGCATTTTTAATGTTATTTTTTGAGACCGAATAGATTTAGAAAAGGTATGTATGTGCCTGGGATAGCGAACTGATGCCGAAACGCCCGTTAGTTTACGGCGTGGGGTTGTGTCATTGCTTTGTCCGGCAATACTGCAAGCACCATATCGAATTCACACAGTTTAGATCAAGGAGTCTCTTATGACGAACCATCGCTCTGGCGCAGTTACTTTCAAAGGCAATCCGTTAACACTTGTCGGCGATGAATTGGTGCCAGGGACGAAGGCCCCAGATTTTGATCTTCGCTGTTATGGGCCGGACGGTATGCAGCATGTGAAACGAGATGATTTCTCCGGGAAGCCACTTATCGTGAGTGTGGTTCCTTCCCTTGATACTCCGGTCTGTCAGGTTCAAACAAAAACATTCAATTCTCGAGTGGCATCTCTGGGTGACAAGATTTCTGCATTGACGGTGAGTCTTGACTTGCCGTTTGCAATGAATCGTTTCTGTGGTGCAGAGTCGATTGAATCCATGAAAAATGGAAGTGATTACATGGATCGTAGTTTTGGCAAAGACTGGGGTGTGCTTATCGACGAATTAAAAATTCTCGCCCGAGCAGTTTTTGTTCTCGATAGCCAAGGTGTTGTCCAGTACGTTCAGGTGGTTCCAGAGGTTGCAGAGGAGCCTGATTATGAGTCAGCGATAGCAGCTGTGGAAAAACTGCTGACGTAGGGCTCAGGCTGTGGTGTGTCACAGATGCGTTTCGGCCTCGGGTGTTTCTTAGTCTTCGAGGGAACTTCGTATTTCCTGTTTCGCGCGAGCGAGCGCCTCGGGTAGCTTTGCCGAAAGCTTGCCGCCAGCCTGTGCAAGATCTGGGCGTCCACCACCGCGGCCTCCTACGAGAGAAGCAGGTTCGCGTATCCATGTACCTGCTGAGACGCCCTTTTTTTCAACTTCGCGACTGATTCCCGCAACAAGTGTGACCTTGCCATTATCAACACTTCCAAGAAGCACAGCGATAGGGCTTGCTTTCCGGCGAAGTTGGTCGATGCAATGGCGCATTGCTGCTGCATCACACCCCTTCGTGTCGGCTACGACTATTCGGACACCGGCTACTTCCTCTGCCGAACTCAGCAGTTCATCGATAGAAATTTCGGCCTGATTTGTTGCGGCGTGTCGTTTGAGATTTTTTAACTCTTTGGTTAAGGAGTTCAGACGTGTTGGTAGGTCAGACACGGGCACCTTAAGTGCATTTGCTGAGTCTGTAAGGGTTGCTTCTGCCTGCCGAAAGCGTTCGAGGGCACGGTGACCCGTTATTGCAACGACTCGTCGCGTGCCGGCTGAAACACTTTCTTCATGAATGATTTTCACAAGACCGATTTCACCGGTATTGTCGACATGCGTTCCCCCGCAAAGTTCCCTGCTGATCCCGTCAATGGAGACCATTCGGACAACGTCGGGGTATTTTTCGCCGAACAGCATCATCGCACCAGCATGCCGAGCCTCTTCCAATGGCAGGAGGTTTGCTGATACTGGTGCCGCTACCAGCGTGCTCTCGTTCACCATCGCTTCGATGTCCTGAAGCGTTTCATGACCAACAGGCGTAGCGTGACTGAAATCAAATCGAAGTACATCAGCGTCAACTTTTGAGCCTTGTTGCACGGCGTGCGAGCCAAGAAAATGCTGTAAAGCTGCATGAACAAGGTGGGTGGCGGTATGTGCCCGGCGAATTGCTTTTCGTCGGCCTTCGTCAACCTGAGCGTGGACTTCCTGCCCGAGTTCGACTGAACCTCCGCGTAGGACACCATGGTGAAGGAAAAAACCACCCTCTCTCTGTGTATTGATAACTTCGAATTTACCATTCGGTCCTTTGATCCAGCCAGTGTCGCCAACCTGTCCTCCTGATTCACCATAGAAACTGGTTTTGTCGAGAATGACAGTAACGAGTTGATCGGGCTGGTGCTCAGTAGTTGGTGGTACAGCGTCTGTTTCAGTAAGCGATTCGCAGAGCCGATCTTGTGCAATAATGCCGACAATGGTGCCCGTTGTTGTATTTGTTTCGTAGCCTACGAATTCTGAGCCATGCATGGCTTTTTTTAGTGCATCAAGTGGTCCAGAAGTGAATACTTCAACCCGAGTTCCAGCCCCCGATTTTTTTCCATGGGCTTCCATGGCTTCGCGGAATCCATTCCAGTCAAACGCACAATTTCTTTCAGCGGCCAGTGTTTCAAGAAGTTCCGGAGGGAAACCATACGTTGTGTAGAGTTCGGCAGCATCCTCACCCCCTACCAAACCACCACCTGACGAACGAATTCCATCGAAGAGTTTATTGATTCGCGTGAGGCCACCACCGATGGTTGCTAAGAAGGACTCTTCTTCACGTTTTATAACAGTCGTGACATGCTCAACAGTTTCAGCCAACTCTGGATACGAGTGCTTCATCTGTGTGACGACTGCTGGGGGGAGTGTATGAAGGAATGGGGTCCGTATGCCCATTTGCCAGCCATCAAGTACCGCCCTCCGCAAGAGACGTTTGACGACATACTTTTCTTCATTGTTGCCGGGTAGCACATTCTCATGAATAGCAAAGGTGCAGGCTCGAACATGGTCAGTGATACGGCGTATTCGGCGGCCGTTATCGTCGCTGGCTACATACTTCTGGTTACAGGTATCAGCGACAATTTCAACGATGGGTAAAAGAATGTCGATATGGAAGTTGCTATCGACTCCCTGAAGCATCGCGCATGTACGTTCCAATCCCATTCCTGTGTCGATGTTTCGGCTTGGAAGTGGTCGAAGGTTATCAGGTGGATCACCGATTCGGTTGTGCTGGGTAAATACCAAGTTCCAGATTTCGACTTCACTTCCGTCGGGCATTCGGTAGAACACTTCACTACAGGGCCCACAGACACCATCAGGGCCTTGGGAAGGAGCACTTGCAGGCCAGAAATTGTCATCTTCCCCCATTCGTGTGATGCGAGTTGAGGGTACTCCGATTTCGTCAGACCAGATGCAGTATGCCTCGTTGTCGTCTTCGTACACTGTTACGGAGAGTAGCTCCGGGGTGATATTCAACCAATCTCGGCTCGTAAGAAACTCCCAGGCCCACAGAATTGCCTCTCGTTTGAAGTAGTCACCAAAGCTAAAGTTCCCAAGCATCTCGAAAAACGTATGATGCCGCGGCGTTCGTCCAACGTTTTCGATGTCTCCTGTCCTTAGACACTTTTGGCAGGAGGTTGCTCGTGTGAAGTCCAGCTTGCATTTCCCAAGGAAGTGATCCTTAAACTGATTCATGCCAGCTGGTGTAAATAACACAGAGGGATCCCACCGGGGAACAAGCACATCGCTTGGCCTACGGATGCATCCTTTTGATTCAAAAAAGGCGAGATACGCTTCCCTGAGATCGTCTGCCTTCATCAGTTTCTTTGCTCCGGAACGGGTCGAGATTGTTGGGGATATGTCGCACTATACATGCTCTTGGTGTGTGATACAGTCCAGTCGTTTTTGCTCGTATGCTGGCTAGCACCTCGAGCCTCTGTCGCGGTCTGGTTTGTATTTTCCGAAAAAACCCCCCCAAGAGTCAGAGTCTCCTGAGGGGGTTGATGAAAGCGGGCTTCTCAAGGAAGGCAGTTCCAAAAGGGCTGGAGCAGGAAGGGTGTTTCAGGTCAGGCCTTTGCCTCCTTTTCGGTTTCCACGAGAGGTTCTCGGCTTGTTTTGATTTTCTGACGAATTTCCTCGGCGACGTCTGGATTTTCCTTGAGATAGAGCCTGGCCTTTTCACGCCCCTGCCCCAAGTGTGAGTCGTTATAGCGAATCCATGTTCCTGATTTCTCAATCAACTTGGCGGCCAGCCCGAGATCAATCAAATCACCTTCCGCACTGATACCATCAGCGTGCATCATGTCAAACTCTGCAATGCGAAAAGGTGGAGCGACCTTGTTTTTGACAACTTTCACACGAACACGTTGTCCAACGACTTCTTCACCATCCTTGAGTGCTCCAATTCGACGAACATCTATTCGGCATGACGAATAAAACTTCAATGCTCGTCCACCCGGCGTTGTCTCTGGACTGCCAAACATGACACCAATTTTTTCACGTATCTGATTGATGAAGATTACGCAGGTTTTGCTTTTCGCTATGGCACCTGTAAGTTTCCGCATTGCTTGACTCATTAGTCGAGCCTGAAGCCCCACGAAGGAATCACCAATTTCACCGTCAAGTTCTTTTTGAGGAACGAGGGCAGCAACAGAATCAACAACGATGACATCAACTGCGTTTGATTTAATGAGCAATTCCGTGATGTTCATTGCTTCTTCACCACTGGTAGGCTGGCTGACGAGTAGTGTTTCGAGTGTTATGCCAAGTTTCTTTGCCCAACTTGGATCTAACGCATGTTCGGCATCAATAAATGCTGCGACACCACCATTGGCCTGCGCTGCCGCCACGGCGTGAAGAGCAAGAGTGGTTTTACCGCTCGACTCAGGGCCAAAGACTTCAATAATTCGACCCCTTGGAAACCCATTGCCACCAAGCGCTAGATCGACGGAAAGGCTTCCGCTTGGAATGCCCGGAACGACTTCCGTTGAGTCTGCTCCAAGCGGCATGATGGAGCCTTGACCAAACTCTTTTTCGATCTGTGCAACTGCTGTCTTGAGTACGGGATTCTTATCAATGAATGCATCGGCTGGACTAGCCGCACCTTTCTTTTTTGTTGAGCGGCTACTTGTTTGTGATGTTACGGCCTTCTCTTTCGTTTGCTTCGTCTTGGCCATACGTGTTGACGCTCCTTCTTTTTGTGTTGACGATCCAGATGGTATCTTGGGTGATTGTTTTACCGCGCTAATCATTATCGATTCCTTTCAACGATTCTTTTCTGCGCGAATGCCACCATTACGGCGAGCATTGAAACAAAGTGTGACCAATTCTCAGAAAACCGGCTACGCCACGGAGGTCAGTTTTGAATCTTTGCAATGAATTTAGGTTTGCATTCGCGTGTTTCAACGAAGCGAAGGGCACACACCACATCGCACAATCACCCCCACGCACCGAAGGTGAACATGCGTATAGTATCGGCATTTTTCGTGGCTAGCAAGTGGAAAAACTGAGCTTTCTACGTCAAAGTGGGTATGATGCCTTTCGCGCGGCCGTAGAATCGTCAAAAACTAAGCATTTGTCGATACTCTTTGAAGCGTTGGTCAACCATTGAGCGATCCAGCTTTTCAAGTTGGTCGAGGCTGAAATCTTCAACAGTAAAACTGGCGGTAACGGTGCCGTAGGCAAGGGCTTCTTTCAACGCCTGAGGGTCGAATCGACCAAGTGCAGCAAGGTGTCCCATCATGCCCCCC
>JBDOMQ010000369.1:0-10775 GCA_039831725.1 Pirellulales bacterium | reverse complement strand
ACCATAAAACCAATACGATAAAGGTTCCCAAACGCATAACACGGCTCCCTTCCGGAAGAGTTATATTACACCCCAGATGGGGGAAGCAAAGCGGCGTTGTTCGGGTTCTAGAATGAAACAATTGTGCGGCGGCTCATCACACATTTTTGGGTTAGCGAGGCAGAAGGTAAGTACGTCGGATAGCTATCCGAGTTGGGGCGATGGAATTTCTGCCGTTATGAGAACCGGATGGTGCCGTAATCTTCATTCAGACTACCGGTCGTTGACAAGGGTGGGTGTACCACCCACAATGACTACATGTAGGTCGGTGTTGCCGGGAAGTTTATGCGATAAGACCAAATTTGCGGCAGAGTTTTGCCGTATGAACGTCTTCGTTCACTACTCCCTGATCTACGGTTTTTGAAAGGCTAGCAGAGTCGTTCAATTTCTTGTTTTGACTGACACTTAACTCACTGAGATACGGGGTATAAGCATGGGCGGACAAGCGATTATTCGTTCAGTGCAAATAAAAAACAAACTTCTGGGTGGTGTGGTGCTTCATTTTGCGTGCCCATCTTGTAAAGAACAGTTGGGAACAAGTGAGGCCGATGTACTCGCCGGAGAGACATGTCCAAATTGTTTAACAAAGCTTACTTTTGATAAGGCCCTTACTCATCAAATCCGAGAGCGGATTCTCGAAAAGGAAAGTTTGCAGAAATCAAAAGCACGAGATAAGGCGGCGTTGGTTGACGCCCGGCCACAGAAAAAAAAACAGCAGGTAGATCATCCGCAACATGAAAGAGTGGTCATTGAGGAAAAAAGAAAACAAATAAAAAGCGATCAGGATTGGAAGAGAATTGAACGTGCGCAAAAGAAAAATCAGCCAACATTGCTCCAGCGATTAGTTTTTACGCTCGGCATGCTTATGGTGACAATCTCTTTTTTTATGCCATTGTTTGGGCAAATGATTCTTATTGCCGGGGGGTTGCTTATGGTGTGTAGTTTACTCTCAGAGATTGCTACCCACTTGGTTCGGCTAAAAATTGCACTCCAAGAAATCAATGCTGGTGCGGAGTGAAACAAAAATTTGTTTTTTTCGAATGCCTGGAAATCCATCTCTAAATCGAAAACGGCACAGCAACACCTTGCCTGCTGCTGTGCCGAATCAGGGGCACTCTCAAACAAACGACGAGTTCATTCGAGAGACTCCTACAAAATACGAAAGAGTTGTGCGAGAGTTCTCGGAATAATTCATTTGTCCACAACGCGAAGCATCCTGTCTTGCCGCCAGTAACAGGGCTTGTGGTCTAGATTGTCCAAAAAGCGAAAACAGGAAAACTTAATGGAGGTTTGTCACCGATATTTGATCGTGATAGAGAACTCGGGCATTCTTGGTTTTTGAAAGGTTGAAATCGGGCTTGTAAATGCCCCACTTTAGATACCCGCTGTTTTCTTTCTCGTTCTGCATATTTGATCCACTGAAGGACGCCGTCTCTACGTATTCTTTATCATCTCCGGACTTAACAAACACTTTTACCTGACCATCTGTCTCAGCGGACCAGGAAATATCAAAGCGAAAGTCATACCACCGTCCTGCCTTGTAATTTCTCACCAATGGATCCTGTCGCCTGTTGTCGAGGCCGTTCGATCGCAAAACAATATCGCTCCCTTTGACCGCAACGAACATGTCTGGGCCGCCCCCAAAACGTTTGAATTGCCAGAAGATGTCCACAGATTCCCGGCTGTCTATTTCCCAGTTGGCAGGCAGATATACGCTGAACTGGTAACGAAAGTGATCGCCTTTGCTGTAGCGCAAGGCGCTGTTGTGCATCGTTGTCGATTCTGCCCGGTGTGCATTGTGTGAAATATACTCGTCGGCATTCGCAATCTTGTGGCGAATGGAATATTTACCACCACGCGAAACAGTGCCAGATCGAATGGCAGCATCGTTCGCTGGAGGCAGATCGGCCTCAAGTTCAGACGTTACGTCGTCTTCCTCATAGCCAGTAGAAAAAATAAGGTCCTTGCTAGCATTGCCACTCAAGAAGAGGATCGATGCTAGACAAAGTATGTATTTCATTTATCTTTCCTCGGAAAATTTAAAATACCACCAACTTCTAAACACTCGCAAGACAGAGTTTAATAGATGAAACACGATTGAATGGCCAAGGAAAGTATTGTCGTTGGCTGACCCAGCATAGCGTTGGCTGATCCAGCAAAGACCAATTCGCAGTCTATGCTGATTCATGACTCTTTATCCAATGTCTTGTTGCAGCAGCCAGTCTTCCAGCGTCACATGTGAAATGCTGGGTGCTCGCAGCAGATTCGTCCGCTTTGGTAGCACGGCAGACAGCCAGCCGTACTGAACGATTCTTGAGAGCGTATGCATTGGGAGCCGGTCTTTTGTGAGTAACTCTACATTCGCGGCCAGCCGGCTGAAGGTTGCGGGGATAATGTTTGGTTGTGGACCGATGTGGATGACCGTTTCCACACCGCGTGCCAGTGTTGCGTCGATGGCCTCCCAAAGCAGTTGCGGCTTGTCGATCCACTGAGCGACAACTTCCCGGGTGTTGTCGCCGTCATAGCTGAAATCACCGGTTGCCATCGAAAACAGAGGGGTTGTGGGGGCAGTGAATCCACCTTCGATGGTATGCATGAGAAACTGAGCGCGATCCGTGATGTTTCGTTGCCAGACAATAGGCGTATGCAGCGGTGGCCATTTGTCGTTATTCAGCCTGACTGAAATGCGCTCTGTGGTGATCTCGCCCTTGCGTTCCTTCAGTCGCTGAACAGTGTCTTTTTGGCCGATCAGTAGCATTGAGTTCGGAGCCAGAAATGTCGACACACCAATTACCCCATTCCCCTCGGCGTTGATCTCCGTGCAAAGCCGGTGCACATTTTTGCGTGGAATGAATTTTCCGGAGCGGGAGAACAAAACGCAAAGGGTGACGTCGTCTGCTAGTTCAGCCGCGTCCCGGGACATCATAAGGGGAATCTTCAGCGCGTCATCCAGTGTTAATACACCACCGGCAGTTAACGCGGTCAATTCGCCAAGGCTGAAGCCGTACATCATGTTTGCCTTGGTGAGTGAAATCTCGAAGAAGGTTTCAAGAATTTCAAGTTGTGCCAGTTCTACGGCGACAATCAGCGCAATCGACTCATGGTACTCTTTGAGGGTGGCTTCTTTTTCAAGTTGCACTCGTTGAGCCAGGTCGACTGGAAACTTCATCACGTCGGTGCAGATGTCACTCGCCCGCTGAAGGTATTTTGCAACAATGGGTCCGTACTGCGGGTGACGAAGCAATTCCGGTGTTCTTCCGAGGTTCGTCGCATTGTATCCACGGAACGCAAAGGCAGTTTTTCCGAGTCCTTTGGTTAGCTTTTCGCGAGTCACAGCTGAGGGCGTTTCGGTGTGCTGGTTCATTTTGTTCCGTAGTTGTCAGGTTCAGTAGGGCTGATGGTGACGCTTTCTGGTTGCACCAGGTGCGGTCGTCATTGCTGGACTGTATGTCTATTAGAAATAAACGTTTCCTCCTTGTCGGCGTCCTGTTGCCATGCAGATTGTCAGTTTGCGGCGATCTCGTCTTCAAGCCATTCGAATTCCCCGTGCATAAATCGGCGGTTTAATTTCAGCGTCGCCGCGTCATTGTTGCGGCCAATGTCGCTGAATAGTTTTTTGATGCGTATGGTGGCTTCTCGGCAATAATAGTCCGCCAGTTCAACTGCATTTGCCGCGTTCGTCTCGTCTGATTTTAAACTGTCCGCATAGGAGCACGCGGCTGACATGATGAACAGCTCCGTTCCAATCTCGACGAAACGGTTTATCAGCAATTGCTTCTCTGCCATTTTTTTCTGATGGATGGCCATCTTGTGGAATAAGGTACGAGACATTTTCTTGCTTATCCGTGCAACCGTTCGCATGTGACGATTCAGTCGAGTGTCCATGCCGAATTGACTCGTGGACAGCACAGGCATCCAAAGCGTTGGGTACCACAAGGCGTAGACCTTCATCATCTTGAGGAATGCCATAATTTTGCCGCTGAGCGGCACACCGGGTTTGAAGAGGGCACCAATATGCTGCAGATGGAAATCGAGTGCTTCACGCGCGATGAACAGATGCATGATCTCTGATGAGCCTTCGAAAATAAGATTCACACGAGAATCTCTTAGTAGTCGCTCAATCGCTATTCCTTCCTCGCCTCGTGCTCGCAGTGAATCCGCAGTTTCAAATCCTCGGCCGCCTCGGATTTGAAGCGTCTGTTGCAAGAGATCATAGTGGGCTACGGTGTTGAACAGCTTGGCAATGGCCGCCTCTAGCCGAATATCGAAATGCTTGTTGTCCGCCATTGTGGAGGCCACTTTCCACACAGCGTCCATCGCAAATGTGTCCGATGCAATCTTCGCCTGCTTGCCAGCAATCGTTTCGTGTTCGCCAATCGGATGCCCCCATTGAACACGTTCATTCGTCCATTTTCGATTGATCCTCATGCACCATTTGCTGCTACCGGTTACGCCAGCTGGTATCGAAAGCCGCCCAGTGTTGAGTGTCTTGAGCGCCAGACGCAGTCCGTCGCCTTCTTCCAGAATCATGTTCTCCTTCGGGATTTTAACGTCCGTAAACCGGATCACACCGTTATAGAGCGCCTTGAGCCCCATGAATCGACAGCGGTGTAAAACCTCAACACCTGGTGTGTTCATCTCGACAAGGAACGCGGTGATCTGCTTACGTTCTTTTCCTCGCACAATCTTTGGCGGCGTGACGGCCATGACGACGATAACATTGGCCTTTGTGCCGTTTGTGCACCAGAGTTTCTCACCGTTTATGACGAAATGTGAACCGTCTTCTGTCGGTGTCGCCGCCGTTGTCATCGCTCGCGGATCAGAGCCGGCATTCGCTTCTGTCAGCGCGAATGCAGAAATTGCACCCTCACGGAAACGCGGGAGAAATTTTTCCTTCTGCTCGTCTGTTCCAAACATCAGTAGCGGCTGCGGAACACCAATACTTTGATGCGCAGAAAGCAGAGCAGTCAGGTTGCCGCAGTAACTTCCTGTCAGGTGCAGGGCCCGGTTGTAGTTGACCTGGCTCAGTCCGAGTCCGTTGTATTGCGTCGGAATCTTCATCGCAAAACAACCAAGTTCTGCAAGTCCCTTTAACACACTGGCTGGAATCTCTCCTGTCCTATCAACTTCATCAGCATCGTAGTTTGCTTCCAGATATGTTCTTAGCTTTTCAATAAAATCATCACCAATTCTTTTGTCTTCATCAGTCTGACGGGGAAACGGGTGCATCAGGTCCCACTTGACCTGGCCCTGATACAACAGCGCAGCAAAGCTTGGGTGAACCCATTCGGTCTCTCGCGAATCCTCAGCGAATTCCAGCGATGCCCGTGCTTCTTTGCCAATATTCTTATCGAACATACTCATAATGCACCTGCTTCTTTCCGTTGTATTGCACGTGTTTCCTGCGTGGTCTGGATAGATTTACGACGGGTAAAACGTGCCGTTTGTAGTCGCCATACTCAGCAGCAGTTGGCTTGGTTCGAATCGATGCTGATCGAACCTCGCCTGAAATTCTTTGAGGTTCGCAACGATATGTTTGGCACCCACTGAATCCGCGTAGCGCAACAGCCCGCCGCGGAACGGTGGAAACCCAGTGCCATAAATCATGCCAACATCAATCGTGCTGGCAGACTCAACAACGCCTTCTTCGAGACAGCGGGAGGCTTCGTTAATCATGACGTAGATCAGACGTTTGAGTGCGATGTCGTCGTCGAGCGTAAACGTTTCGTTTTCGCACATGCCCCGTACGTTGCTGCTGACTTTTTTTCGCTTGCCTGTATAGATATAAAAGCCCTCGCCAGACTTTTTGCCTAGCGTGCCCGCCTCGTAGACTGTCTTCAAGATCTCAGCAACATGCATGCGTTCGCCATACGCACCCTGGAGGATTTGGGCAACGTGATACCCGACGTCGATCCCCACTTCATCAGCAAGTTCCATTGGGCCCATCGGCATTCCGAATCGCCTGACAACATTGTCTAGCCGTTTCGTGTCCATTCCCTCCTGGAAAAGGTATGCTGCCTCGTTCAGGTACGGCAACAGAATACGGTTCACGATGAAGCCCTCTTTGTCTTTGACGACAATGACCATCTTGCCGAGTTGTCTTGCAAAGGCGACTGCAGTAGCGAGAGTGTCTTCGCTGGTCATTTCTGTGGTAATGATCTCCAGCAGTGGCATGCGATGGACCGGATTGAAAAAATGAAAACCACAGACTTTTTCTGGGCGGTTTGTGCATTGGGCCATCTCGGTCACAGACAGCGACGACGTATTGGTAAACAAACAGGCGTTTGGCTGGACTCGTTCATCCAGTTCTTTAAAGACCTGTTTCTTGATGTCCATGCGTTCCACGACGGCTTCAATGACGACATCAGCGTTCTGGAAACCGTCGTATGTCGTTGTTGGTGATATCAGACTCATCTGCGCATCGACCTGCCCCTTTTTCATACGACCTGTCTTCAGCAGATACTTGTAGACATCGCGGGCGGTTTTGAGCGCAAGTGCGAGTGCTTGATTGTTGAGGTCTTTGATCCGACAGACTACGTTGTTTTTGGCCAGCAACTGTGCAATGCCGCCACCCATCACGCCAGCGCCAACGACGCCCACTTTTTTTACGTGCATGAGAGTCGGTGTCGCATCCGTCCATTTTTTCTTTTTGTAGCGTTCGTCAAGGTAGAACACGTGAATCAGGTTCTTGGAAATCTCTGATGCACCGAGTTTCCCAAACCCCTCGCTTTCAAGTCGAAAAGCTTCTACTCGAGATGCACCAGCGATACTCTCGATGGTTTCCAGCGCAACCAATGGGGCAGGGTAATGGCCAGCCGTTGATTTTAGGACATTCTTGCGGGCCTGCCTGAACAGAATGCTACGGCCGACCGGGTTGTCCTCCAGCAGTCTGGCGAAGAAGGTTTTCCGTCGCCGGTAGATCCTTTCTTTTTTTGACACGATAGCTCGTGCAAATGTTTTTGCCTGGTCGACGAGGATCGGATCGTAGAACAGTCGATCGATCATTCCTAATTTGAGTGCGCGATTCGCATCGAGGACTTTTCCAGGCAGAATCACTGACAGAGCATTTCCAATACCAATGAGTTCTGGAAGACGGACGCAGCCGCCAAAGCCAGGAAGAATGCCAAGTCTAACTTCGGGCAGACCAATTTTGACGCACCCGGCGAAACCAGCAACGCGATAGTTGCAGGCCAGCGAGAGTTCGTACCCCCCGCCCAGACATGCCCCGTTGATTACCGCCACGGTTGTCTGCGGAAGGTTCTCAAGCTTGTCAAACACTTGTTTGCCACGGTCGCATTTTTCGCTGGCTTCTTGTGGGTCAGTGATCGAATCGATCTCTTTGATGTCGGCCCCGGCGATGAAAATCGATTTCTTGGCGCTTGTAATCAGCAGTGCTTTGATGTCGGATCGCACAGCAATTTCGTCGAGTTGCTGTTCCAGTTCTGTCAAAGCGGACCCGCTAAGAATGTTCACGCTGGAATCCGGAGTGTCGAACTCAAGAATTCCGACTTCGCCATCGATGGTTCGTTTGAAATAGCTCATAGCAGTGCTGACTTGTCAGTTGTGATAATTTCTACGTTTGTGACGGTGCTTTTGGTCGTCGCTGATGGTTGATGCCGAAGGATTTACCTTGATGTTTGTTGATACGATTTTCTTTCTGCGAGTTACCTGGTGTCCCTCTGTGGTCATGTTGCTCGTTCGAGAATGATCGCTCCGCCCTGTCCTCCACCAATACACAGCGATACAAGTGCATGTTGTTCACGTCGACGATGAAGCTCTTTCAGCGCTGTTAGGATCAGGCGATTGCCGGTGACACCGACCGGATGGCCCAGTGCAATGGCTCCACCGTTGACGTTGAGTCGTTCGTGTTCGAGTCTGCCAATGGCTTTGGAGCGCCCGAGTTCATTTTGTGCGAATTGATCAGACTCAATCAGTTGCACACATCCCAATACTTGAGCTGCAAATGCTTCGTTAATCTCAACGAATGACATGTGATCCAATTCCATGCCAGATTTTTTGAGAACTGTGGAAATGGCGTAGACCGGACCGAGGCCCATCACACTGGGGCTGAGCCCTTCGTACGAATACGATTTGACGTAACCCAGAGGCGACAGCCCTAGTTCATCGGCTTTCGATTCCTTCATCATCAGGAGTGCACTGGCTCCGTCAGTGATTGGACAGGCATTGCCGACCGTCACGGTGCCGGACTTTCGATCGAAATACGGTTTGAGTTTCGCTAATGCTTCGAGTGACTGCCCCTCGCGCGGACCATTATCACTTTCGCAGACCGTTTCATACTTTGGTTGCACCGGCACAGCCATGATTTCTTCGGCAAGTTTGTCACGGCTTGCCACAGCCTTGTTGTGACTGGCGAGCGCAAATTCGTCCTGTTGCTCCCGGGTAATCCCACACTGCTTCGCGATGTTCTCTGCAGTCTGGCCCATATTCAGACCGCATACAGGATCAGACAATCCGCAGACTACGCCGACAATCGGCTTCAGGAAATGCGGACGGAAGGACAGTATTGTTTGTAGTTTTTGAAATGCCGTTTTAGATCTCATCAGTCCGGCGAACAACGCCGTCATGTGCTCGTTATAGATGAGCGGAATGTTTGTCATCGACTCCGTTCCACCGGCAATTACAACGTCATCGAATCCGCTGGCAATTTTTTCGTAGGCACTGGTCACCGACTCAAAACCAGAAGCGCAGTTGCGTGAGACCGTATAGGCGCGAGAGCGCACGGGTAGACCGGCCATCAAAACTGCGACACGCGATACGTTGGCTGCGTCGACGGGGTTTGCAACGCAGCCCATGACAACTTCGTCGACAGCGTTCCCATCAATTGACGAGCGGTCGAGCAACTCTCGAATAACGAGCGACCCCAGTTTCTGCGCGGAGAAGCCCTTGAGTTCCGTACCGGCCTTGCAGAACGGTGTTCGTATGCCGTCGACGATTGCAATTCGATCACTCATAGTTTGGCCTTCTTTGGGAGATGACTTGATCTGCCGCAAATGCTGGTAAATGAAAATAACGGTAGGAATTTGACATCATTCCGTTCATGGGCTTGATGTACGGTGCTCCCCCTCCAACTGCATCCTGTGCCCGAAGTTATACTATTTCGGGTCGGTTCGAATTATTTCCTTCTCGCAGCGGAAATCAAATTCGCAGACCGGGTAATGTCCTTTGGAAGGCGTAATTGCGTGCATTCGGACGGCACTCGTTTTGAGTCACATCGAGACTGCTTTCAAATTTAAAAAATCATTGACAGGTCAGGTTTTGAGAATAAATTCTCGAGCGTGCACTGGTAGGGCAATGCCTCTAATAAACATGATCAGCAACCTAGAAGAGCAAAGGCATTTGCAGTGATCAGCAATACGAACCACCTGCACAGAGCGGGTCAAGGCATTGCCCGAAACACAATATGGTTTCTGTGGCTGGCACCCGTGAGTGCTTTGGCGTGTGAGGAACTCATTGGAGATTGGTCGCTCCAGATGGGTTCGGGAACACCGGCTTGGATGAGCATCGATAAAACGGATGGAAGCTGGGACGTCAAAATGCGGCTCTATGTTGGTTCTGAAGGTCCCCATTCAAATGTCACAATAAAGGACGGACGCCTCACATTCAAACTTCGTCAAAACAAAAAAGCACCAGATAGTAAGACAGTCGATGTCGGTATGAGGAACGGGGTTCTCGATGGAGTGGTCTGCACAACATCACAGGACGGTGCCGTCCATCACGATTCATTTACCGGCACCAAAATCCCTCCTGTTCCTACAACACCGCCTGACCTCTCAAAAGTACGGTTTGGTATTCCGCGATCACTATTCAACGGCAGAGACTTATCAGGATGGAGTCCTCACGAAACAGATAAGAAAATGGGGTGGAGCGTTCAGGGTGGAGAACTTGTGAACACAACCCCAAAGATCGACTTCAGTGCAACCGGTGCGTATGCAAACCTGCGCACGAACGCGGTGTTTGAAGACTTTTGGCTGCATGTTGAATTCAATGTTGGTGAAGGACGAAATAGTGGTATTTATTTGCGGGGAATGTACGAGGCTCAGGTCGTTGACCGAAACAGCAGGATGCAGGGCAAACAAGGCGTGGGTGCCATCTTCGGAAGAATTGAGCCGACCAAGAATGCGGGCAAAGAGGGAGGCGCATGGCAGGCATACGATATCACTCTCGTTGATCGGCATGTTACAGTTGTTCTCAACGGTGAGAAAGTGATTGACAATCAGCCGATTTCCGGGCCAACGGCTGGTGCTGTCTTTACGAACCCAACGATGCCGGGACCTATCTATCTACAGGGTGACCATACAAGCGTGAAGTACCGGAATATGTACCTGGCTCCCGTGATAAAAAACGAGATGTAAGGAGACACGGTATCACTATGATTCAATCAACTTCTTACGAGTTTCCATATGGTTGTATTGAGTGACTTGCCAGTCGGGATTGTTTATTTCGTTATGGCCGAAAATTTTCTGGAGAAACCGACCGCGTTCGGTGTGCCTCTTGGTGCGCTGCTGCTCTTCTTCTGGGTCATGCGAGCAATTCAAGAGAATAAATCGTCAGGGCAACAGTCGACCTCGACGCGACGTTCTGTACATACAGGTTTTTCACCAAGTACTGAATCAATTCCACTCGCTGGAGAAGTCAATGATTCTGTGATTACCTTCTCAGCAAGTGCAATGAAAACGGCAGGTGGGAGAGCTGTGTTTTCATTCACCATCAAGCTC
>JBDOMQ010000109.1:0-2246 GCA_039831725.1 Pirellulales bacterium | reverse complement strand
CAACACCGAGAATAGCATCACCGAGACCTGGCAGGCTTGTCGGCTGGCATGTCGCAACTTTCAATTCAACTTTTACGCCACGACCTACATCCGCTGTTTGACGAGAGGGACTCCCTACCGGTTTACATCCAATAAAGAAAAGTACAGAAACACTGCATATGAATATCACATAGCGATTGCCTGTCACTATAAAATCACAGACTGCATCGAGTATTCCAGTGTCTTGCTCTACGCCATAGTGTGGATACTTGGTCATTCTTTTTATCCTGATCATCTACAAGCCTCGGAATGAAAACCTATCACACGTGACGAATGTATTGAGTACTTTTCAAAGTACGTCACCCTGCAATAGAGCACTTCTGAGAGAAATGCACGCTGTAGATAGCTTATTTTCTGAAGAGAAAAGCGAGGGTGTCAGAGTATATTGAGTGCATCCATTTTCATGGCCCATCCGACGTACCATCGGCGTCATCCGATGGCCAACCAGGTTCAATAATTGTTATGGACGGCTGGCCAGGTGGAACAAGAAAAATGTCGATCAACTCAGCATCTTCGGTCCCCTCATTTGCCGCTGACATGGGAGTATTTGGTGGCATATAGTACCAATCTCCAGGCCCATGAATCATTGGATCCATTCCTTCAACATAGTCTGTAATAGTGCCCGAGAGGACGAGCGTATATCCACCGTATTCATGAATATGAATACCGACTCGTGTTCCAGCTTCTCGAATACCTCTATGAATAACAACCTCTCGACCAAAAGAATCAATATAGCCAGATGGCACCAGATCTATAACGTTCTGCAGAGGCTTCATTTCAATTTCAGGGGGTAGTATCTGCCCATTGATCTCTGTTACCGGGTAGAAATGTGTGGGCTCAACCTTTGGGCCAGATGGCAGGGATGAAAGCCATGCAAGATCAAAATTGCTACCAGCGGCCGTTTGACTATTCGCTAATTCAACAACCAGATTATTGAGCTGTCCGAATCCAGTAACTTGATTGGGAACATAGTTTGGCCACTCCGTATTATTTGTACCCGAGTAGTTGGGCGCCTCTTTGACGACTGAATTCCCATTGTCCCATCCAAGAACAGTAAATGCCTCCCGCATATCGCTATTGCTTCCGGGAATCCATCTCAGTTGTTCACCTTCTTGAAATATCCTTCGTGATAAAAGGTCTAGCAACTCACGAGGATTTGATGATGTTGGAACAGCAGAAATATTTCTCCATGTCTGTGTCGACGTGTCTAACTTCTCAACAACGCCATTGGCGACATGTTTCACTACAAAGGTCGGAATGTCATTGTTGAAAAAGTCTGCTTTTTCAAAAACTATTGGTTGTGGGCCAACGACAGCATTGTTAATAAGCACGACCTCTGGAGCGACAATATCTCCACGCGACATCGTCACATCGCCAGCAAGTGGTCGTTTCGCTTCAAGGATTTCAAAGCTTGCTCGTGTTTCTTTTACACACCCCATATCGATGTAGCCCTTCTTCAAAAAACTTTCCACCAAACTCATCAATACAAAACGTACTTCAATGTATCTTCATCCACATACTTTCCTAACCCAAGAATGGTGCATAAGCAAGTATTTTGTGCACATAATAAGGATTATCCAGAAACTGCGCTCGAGTATTTCGATTCGCTACAACGATAATGTGCTGAGGCCTGATCGAAAGTAATTGTGACTTACTTTCCCGTGACCTGCTTTAATGCACTAAGTGCTTGTTTGCGTGCCTCGGCATGATCAACAATTGGCTCCGGATACGTGTCATCACGAACAACCCATCGATCAATATATTTTTCTTCCGGATCAAATTTTTGCTGTTGGCTTGTTGGATTGAAGATGCGGAAATATGGAGCCGCGTCAGCCCCACAGCCAGCAGCCCACTGCCAACCAAGTGTGTTTGCTGCAAGGTCAGCGTCGACAAGCGTATCCCAAAACCAACGGGCTCCTTCAAGCCAAGAGATCCTCAGGTCTTTGACGAGAAAACTCGCCACTATCATTCTTACGCGATTGTGCATCCATCCAGTTGCCCACAATTGTTGCATTCCGGCATCAACGATCGGAAAGCCAGTGCGTCCTTTCTGCCACGCCCGAAGGCCAACTGGATCATCTACCCAAGGAAATCGCTTGTAATCCTTCCGCAAAGGTTCGTCTGGCGTATGTGGAAAGTGAAACAGAAGATGATTTGCAAACTCCCGCCAACCGAGTTCTCGGAGATACACTTCCGGACTGCCCACA
>JBDOMQ010000055.1:0-2247 GCA_039831725.1 Pirellulales bacterium | reverse complement strand
GTACCGTGGGCAACTTTCAGGTAGGTGCCGCGATCTCGATGCGGCAGGGCTGCGTAGTGTTTGTGATAGGCCAGGTTGGCGCGATCATTCTCTGGATGGCTGGCGGCTGCTTTTTGCGAGTCGCGGAAGCCGAAGTCTTTTGGATTGGGAGTCCCCTCCAGTCGGTCGGCAAAGCCATAAGACCAGATCGGGTGCGCGGCCTTAGGTTCGGTTTCACGAAATTTCGCCATCTTTGCCATGTTCTCGGGAGTCGCTGCCGCCTTGTCGACGCCCTTCTGCCAGCGAGTGAAGCGAGCGTAGGCGTCTTCGATCGCCGTGATTTGTTTTTCGTTCGCGGGATTGATCGTCTTCTCCGGCTCGACGCGAGTGATCACTGACTTTGTCACCGCTGATTCCGTGATAGGGCCCTCGAGTTCAATCCAATCAATCCAAATAGCAGGCGGGGTACCGTACCCGTTTTCCCGCTTGTAACTGTAAAATTCCGTTGAGAGCATCTTTTTACTATTCTCGGGCCGGCGTTCCTGAATGCCAAACTCACGTGGTGTGTTCGAGCCGATCACCAGAGTTGTTTCAATGATTTCAGGATTATCCTCCGTGCCAAGTACCTGAAGACCCACGAGTGGCTTGCCCGAGAAACCAGCAAGAACTCCGTTTACACGCTGCGGATGACCAATCTCAATAAAATGACGAGAAGGATCAGACCCCTCAACTGCACCCGCACGGATTCTCAACGTGTACTTTCCAGGTGGAACGTCTTTGGGTTCAGGCACAACATCGATACGCTGAATAGCCCATGCAAGTTTCAGATACGTACCCCGATCACTGTTTGGAAAATCGAGATACTGCTTCATATAGGCTTGAGTGCGGTCGTAGCCACCTTGGTATGAAAAGGAGGCCTTATTGCCATCTCTAAACCCAAACTTTGTTGCATCTGGAGCACCTTTGAGCAGCCCGGTATTTTGATACAGCCTGATGCTGTTGGTAAGGTCGTCGAGGTTGTATTTCTCACGAAGTTCGGCGAGCACCTTCTTGTTCTCTGGCAAAAGGGCTGCTTTATCAACCTCTGCTTTCCAGAGGAGGTACCGCTGATACATTTCCTCCTGCTCAGCAATCTTTTTACGACTCAGGACATTAACGGTGTTTTCTGGTTCAACCCGAAAAATTTTTGACGGCTGTTGCCGGGTAGCCTGTCGCTCGAAGGCTTCGTCTATCGCACTACGTCCAAGCTTCAGATACTGCTCGATCTGATCACTCGAGATGAACTGAGAGGCACCTACGGTATCAAAGGTTCCTGCACCGCCATCAGCAGGGAGAGACGACACGTCGACCTTCAAACCAAGAAGTTGCTCGATCGTATTCTGATACTCTCGACGATTGAGTCGACGCATGGTAATTCGGCCACCTGAGTCAGCCAGACTGCGTCGAGCCGAGACCATCGTCTGTGCGAGTTCATCAAGAAAATCTGCTTTTTCAATTCCGTCTGGTTGCCCGGAATCCTCGGGAGGCATTTCACCCGAGTTCAACACGTTCAAGACTTTTTGCCAGCGCTCCGCCTGCTCAATGGTGGCAATGGTGAACGAAAGTGCTTCCAAGTCAACGCCACCCTCCTGAGTTGCGGAGTCATGACAATCGAGGCAATGCTTCTTGAAGAACGTTTGATGCTCTTGCGGAAAATGAACTTCGGACGTTGCCGCATGGGATGAAGCACACAGCCACAACACGGTCAGACAGACTGGGAATAAAAAACGGTTCATAATTAATTCTCAAGTTGTATGTACTGACATTTCGTGCGACTGTTCCGGGAAGGGTTTCTACGAGGCCAACGCGCCGCACCACGCCAGAGCGTTGCGATACCTACGATTGAAGCTCTTTCACAACGCCGGTACTATCACCATGTTGATCGGTATTGATACCCATCCCTTGCAGCATCGTCAGCCACACGTTGCATAACGGTGTGTCTTCCTCAAGAACAACGTGCTGACCAAGCTTTAAATTAGCCCCACCACCAGTCAGAACTGTCGGGCAGTTGGTGAGGTAATGGATGGAACTAATATTCGACCCAAAAGCCACGGCTGTATTGTCGAAGAGACTCGACCCGTCATTTTCTTTCGTCGCCTTCAGCTTATCAATCAGCCTCGCGAGGAGTTCGCTATGCGTTTTGTCCCGCAACTTGGATGCATCCATCCGCTCGCCAATTGAGTAATGACTCACATTATGTGAACTGGGTTTCACGTCGAGACTCTGCAA
>JBDOMQ010000275.1:0-10813 GCA_039831725.1 Pirellulales bacterium | reverse complement strand
GACTTGTCAGATAGGTTGGCTTGGCCGGTGAGTTTGCTGCGGTAATACCAAGGTATATGGCAGGCATCGGATTGTCGTAAACGAAGTGTTAACCAAGTTGCAATCTCACGCGTTCGTTCAACGTGCCGAGGAACGAGTATGAGTTTAAGGCGAGGGTGAGTTTTCTGTTGTTGTAAGAAGGTCTCAACAGCCAGTGATTCCTCTGGTTCCTGAGTGCTTCCTGCAATGAACACAGGATCATCCCTGTTGATTCCGGCAATCTGTCTGAGTCGGTTGATCTCATCATTACGTTCTTCACCGTAAATGCCATCGAACTTTAATGAGCCAATGGTTTCTACCAATTGGGCGCCAAGGCCAATGAAACGATCTGAATCGTCTTGGGAACGAGACAGCACGAGTGATATCCGCTGAACCATCAAGGCTGCAATGCGGCCCAACCGCTTGTATCCTCGATAGCTACGTTCGCTCATGCGGCCATTCACGACGACAACAGGGATTTTGTAGTCCTCTGCAATTCGTAAAAGGTTAGGCCAGATTTCCAATTCAGCGAGGACAAGCACATCCGGCCGAACTCGATTAAAAGCCTGTTTGACTGCCCAGCTGAAGTCGAGCGGACACGGAAAAACATGGCCTTGCTCATGACCTTTGGTCGCTACCTCTAGGCCAGTTGTTGTTGAACTTGAGATGACACAATCAATAAGCTGATTCTTCAGGCCTGCTTGATACTCTAGTTCATTAACAAGTGTTCGGATTAGTTGCACTTCGCCGACGCTTACGCCATGAAGCCAGATCCGACGGTGGTTCTTTGGACAATCCGCCACCCGGACCCGCCCAGTAAATCGCTCTTGAATTGCGGCAACGGGTCTTTGGCTCGAAAGCCTTCGCCATAAAATCCAGGGCAAGGCAGTAATACCCACCAGCAGATAGAGCAGGTTTAGGGCTATCACTACACCTCACCTAGTCAGCCAGTGGATGCACTCGCGGAGCGAGCACAACAGTTTTTATACTTTTTGCCACTACCGCAGGGGCATGGATCATTTCTTCCAACTTTTTGACCGCTGTTTCGGATCGGCTGGATCGGGCCAGATTCGCTGCCATCTGCCATCTGTCTTTCAGGCTCTTCGAATTGGGCGGCAGAGGGCGTGTCTTCATGAATAGCAGCGGTTTCACGCCAAGTGCTTCGAAGAGCATCTTCTTCGACCTGTTCAATTCGGTAGACGATGTCAATCACACGTTCATCAATGCCACTCCACATGAGATCGAAAGTCCGCATGCCCTCGCGTTTGTATTCAACCTTGGGGTCAACCTGAGCATATCCGCGAAGCCCAACGCTACTCCTCAAGTGATCCATCGCGAGAAGATGGTCTTTCCAGGCGTTATCCAGTATCTGGAGCAGCACGGCACGCTCCATTCGCTGCATTTCAGTTCGAGGCGAATCAGATTGTTTATGACGGCGTGCGCTTGCTTCACAGAGTGTTTGCTTAAGTTCGTCAAGACTGGCAGGCGAGAGTGATGTCTCATCAAGAGATGAGTCAAACCGCTCTTTTGCCCAAGCGACGAGCCCATCGCGATTAACTCTTCGTGACCCGTCATCTTGGCGGCCAGTGAAATGAGCTAGTCCGACGAGTACGGGGTATTCAATTTCTCTTTGTTGATAGGCCTCTCTCGCTTTTTTCCGGACAATCTCTTTGAATGCTGCGGGGTCAGGATCATTTCCAGAAATTTCAGTCAGGTCTGAATCGCGTAGTTCAATACCAAATCGCCAGTCGGTCCACGAGCGTGCCGAGAGAACACCAAAGTCTGGCGCAAGGAACCGTTCGCCCTCACTCAGATCAGCTTTTGCGACCACCTCGCCTGCACGCTGTTGGAGCCATTCTGCCACGTCATTTCGTCCAACGCGTTTGAGGTCCCGGTCGTTTACTGATAGCTTCCAGCGTGCATTGGCAAAGCTCGCAAGGGCAGACCAATTCCAGTCGCGTTCGTCCTCACTTTGGGGAAGATTCTCCTCGACGGCCTCAAAGATTTGTGCCTCGGCTTGCCGGACTGCTTGTTCATGGGCAATTCGAATGGCTTCTTCCGGGCTTAATCCCCGAAAGTCAGCGCTCTCAAGCTCACACGAAAGCTGAGACGAAGCCCAGCCGGCGAATGTCTGCGCGCCATAGTCTCTGTCGAGGAATGTGTCGATGTGTTGGTCTATTTGTCGATCGACCATTTCGAGAATAAGGTCACGGCATTCGCCATCACGATCAATAAGGATCTCTTCGTCACTCTCTGCAGCACGACCTTCTAAAATCCGTTGCCGGAAACCGTAGACCCGTTTCCGCTGCTCATCCATGACCTCATCGTATTCAAGTAGATTTTTCCGAATTTCAAAATTTCGCTCTTCGACCTTTTTCTGCGCGGCTTCAACACGACGGGTTACCATCTTGCTTTCAATCGCCTCGCCGTCTTGCATGCCGAGTCGGGTAAGGATGTTTTTCACCCATTCTCCAGCAAAAATTCGCATGAGGTCATCTTCGAGCGAAAGGTAGAATCGGCTGCTCCCTGGGTCACCTTGGCGACCGCATCGGCCGCGAAGCTGAAGGTCGATTCGTCTCGATTCGTGCCGCTCAGTTCCAACAATCTGAAGCCCACCCATCTCACGAACTTTGTTGCCCTCAGTCTTCATATTTTCGTGTTCGGAAATATTGTTGACAAGATTGTTCCACTCATCTTTGGGAACGTCGAGCCGCGTTTCGTAGGTGTTTTGCAATTGGGCCCATGCCATGGTCTCTGCATTGCCACCTAGAATGATGTCGGTTCCGCGACCAGCCATATTTGTTGCGATTGTCACAGCACCAAGCCGACCTGCCTGTGCCACAATATCTGCTTCGCGTTGGTGCTGCTTCGCATTGAGTACTTGATGAGCGACGCCGCGTTTATCGAGAAGGGATGCAAGCCGTTCACTTTTTTCAATGGAAACTGTGCCAACGAGAATAGGCAATCCCTTTCGTTGCACGCTTTGAATCTGATCGACTGGAATAAACTCGGCTTTCTTTGTTCCTTTGGGTTGGAATTCAATGCCCTCGTCTGTTTGGTTCTTAATACTTCCGATTCTGGTCGTTTTGTTTGAAAGATTGACCGAGTCCCAGCGATTGATTCGCTCAATTTCGTCAGCAACGGCGATCCACTTTTCGCGTTCGGTACGAAAAATGACGTCCGAGTGATTGAGGCGTTGGAGGACACGATTTGGCGGAATCGCAATAACGTCAAGTTTGTATATCTTCCAGAACTCATTTGCCTCGGTCATCGCTGTTCCGGTCATGCCGCCGAGTTTGTTGTATAGCTTGAAGAAATTCTGCAGTGTGACCGTCGCAAGGGTTTGTGATTCTTCTTTAATGCGAACCCCTTCTTTCGCTTCCACAGCCTGATGAAGTCCGTCGGACCATTGGCGACCAGGCATGAGGCGACCAGTGAACTCGTCAACGATGACGACGTCGCCCTGCTGTACAACATAATTTACATCTAGCTTGTACAGGTAGTGGGCCTTTAAAGCATTGTCGATTAGGTGAGGCCACTCCATGTTGCCCGCCGTGTAAAAGCTTTCAACACCAGCAAGTTTTTCAGCCTGCCGAACGCCAGACTCTGTCAGGCTCACCGTATGTTCTTTTTCCTGAACCTCGAAGTGGTCATCCGCTTTCAGTTGACGAGCCACTTTGTCGGCTCGTGCATATTTAGTAACGTCATCATGGGCAGGCCCTGAAATGATAAGAGGCGTTCGGGCTTCATCAATGAGAATATTGTCCACCTCGTCGACGATCGCAAAGTTAAGCCTGCCTTGTGACTGTTGCATTTGGCGAGGGAAGCGTTCGTCACCCCGGGCCGCCATCCGCATATTGTCTCGCAGGTAGTCGAACCCAAATTCGTTATTTGTTCCGTAGGTGATATCACAGGCATATGATCGTTGACGCTCGTCGGCCTCCATGCCAGATTGAATTGTGCCGACTGTAAGGCCAAGTCCCATGTAGAGAGGACCCATCCATTCCATGTCACGACGGGCGAGATAGTCGTTTACTGTAATGACGTGCACGCCCTTGCCCTCGAGTGCATTAAGATACGCAGGGAGTGTCGCGACGAGTGTTTTGCCTTCTCCGGTGATCATTTCAGCAATTGCCCCAGAGTGCAGAACCATGCCACCGATGAGTTGCACGTCATAATGCCTCATGCCAAGGAAACGTCGCCCGGCTTCACGGCACACAGCAAAAGCTTCTATAAGCAAGTCATCGAGTGTTTCACCGGCCGAGAGCCGATGCCTGAATTCATCAGTCTGCGCACGGAGTTCTGCATCTGTCATCGCCTCGTATCGCGGTTCGAGCGAGTTGATCGCCTCAATCTTTGTTTCTAACCGTTTGAGATAACGAGCATTTGACGAACCGAATAGACCTGTGATGGATCGCTCGACCCAGGAGCCTAATGCGGATGCAAAATTACTAACAAAGTCCCAGATGCGTTCCAGTTGTTCCATGATGGTGATGTAAGGGGAGAGGGAATAGCCGATAATCGTGATATGCGGTCTTCAACCTCACCGCTTCTCGAACACATGTTGACTTCGGGTAGTTCCTAGAACCACATGAGGAGGTGCTCTCTTTGGTGTCAACATTCCAATTCTCACAGCGATGGTGGTAGGGGGTCAAGGTTACTCGTAATTTTTATTTTCAAAAGAAAGAAGCCTTTTGTTCGGTTGTTTTTGGTCTTCTGCAGGCGAGTGGTTTCACAAATGGGGAAATCATGGTGGAAACAGTGATGTTCTAGGGTTTTGCTGCCCAGCAGGCAGGTGTAGCCATGGCCTAACGAAGTGCCCCCGCGGGCCCATAGTTTCGTTTCTCGCGGCACATTGCAGGGTTTGGGGAACAGTTGTTTTTCAACGTGCTCGTAAAGTAAGTGGAACGCTCTGGCTTGTTGCGAGAAATCACGGCACTCCAAATACTTAGTGAGGTGTCCCGTTAAGTGACGGATGCCTGAGATATGAGCCGTTATTCTTTTGCGTGTTGTCCTCAACAGGGGACCGTGGAATCTGGTACCTTCTCAGAACAACGGTTGTGAATTAGAAATAGATTACTGACGAACAGCGGTTATTCTCTCCATGTCTCCATTACATTACGAAGGTGCACCGAGTCGAAGTCTTCAGGGGCAGTTTGTCTTTCTTGGTACTGGGACAAGTGTTGGTGTGCCAGTAGTTGGTTGTGGTTGTGATGTTTGCACTAGTGACGACACAAGAAACCAGCGAACACGAACAAGCGTGGCCTTCGGATTACCAGGCGGTACGCTTCTTGTCGACACGACTCCCGATCTTCGCTCGCAGCTTTTGAGAGAACAGATTGGGTCGATTGATGCGATTATTTACACGCATGATCACGTTGATCACGTCTACGGTCTCGACGATATTCGCCCGCTTTGTTTTCGTAAGGGTGGTTCGTTGCCGGTGTACTGTGAGCCCCAGGTGGAACGACGAATTCGCCGAGCGTTCGATTATGCATTTAAGGAGCCTGTTGCTGTCGGGGGTGGCCTTCCAAAGATGACACTCCATCGAATAGGCCTGGATCCATTCGGCTTGCTTGGGTCGACCGTTGTTCCACTGCGGTTGCATCACGGCGCATTTGAAGTGCTGGGATTTCGGATCGGCAAGGTTGCTTACTGTACCGATACGAACGAAATACCAGAGCAGACCTGGCCCTTACTCAACGGCCTCGATGTTCTTGTTCTGGATTGTTTACGACCAGCACAGCACCCAACACATTTCTCAATTGATGAAGCCGTTGAAGTTGCCCAGCGGATCGGTGCTCGCAGAACAATCTTCGTTCATATGTCTCACGAGATTGATCATGCATCAGTGTCTTCTTTACTGCCCGTGGGCATGGAGTTGGCGCACGACGGGCTGACTGTGCCGTTGTCATGACGGACTGAGGCAGCATTTGGGATTTGCTGAGTGTGGGTTAGTTCTAGTTACGGAGAGGTTGCATCTGCCGCTGTGCTCAGTCCACGAAGAATGCAGTCCTTGACGGCAGCAGAATCACAATGAGTAAATACATCAAGGTTTGGTTTCCATCTGCGAGCATGACGACGATCAATAACAAGCATTCCTGCGGTTAGTTCACCAGCAGTTTCAATGTCGGCGGCGACGGTTTCTTGATGAAAGAGTTCAGGGTTGGTTACTGCAATAAGGGCAACCACATCATGCAAGTGAATGCCCTCGCTCCCTAAGAGTTGTCGATGTGCCCGAAATGCATGGCTTAACATGCGATGAAAAACCTTTCCGGCACGTGTAAAAGTGTCAGGAAGTTGCTCAAGCATTTCTAATCCAAATGCAACCTGTGAAGTTGTCTCCAGAGGGACCAAAGATTTTTGAAAGGGTTCACAGACTACATGTCGAGCAGCAAAAGGGTCGCAGTAGAAATTGAAATCTGCAACCGGACTTGCTCCACCATGTGCATGTAATGTGCCCCCGCAAAGAATCGTGTCACCAAGTAGTTCGACAATATTGGGGTCACGACGAAGCAAACGAGAAAGATTTGTTGGCGGTCCGAGATTAAGGAGCGTGACTTCTCGAGGGTGGGCCTTGATTGTTTCCCACATGACTTTTTCAGCGGCGTGCGTGCCGTGTAGCGGGACGGCAGGCAGGTTGAGGCCGCCGAGTCCATCGGGCCCATGCATGCTTAGGGCTCGCTCTGGCATGCTTGCGTTTTCGGTGGCGATACCAATTCGTGGTGTTCGTGGAGGGTCGAGATAGGCGACAAGAGCCTGGAGGTTTATCGTTGCCTGTTCAGGCGAGACATTGCCTCCGGTTGCGGTGACAGCAAGTACATCAAGGTCAGGGTCGAATAGCGCAATAGCTAGGGCGAGTGCGTCGTCGATTCCCGGATCTACATCAATAATCACTTTTTTTGCCATATTGGCATCGTACCGTTCTGGGACGATTACGGAAACACGACATTATCGTTACGTGGTGTAGTAATCTGTAGCATTGTTCACCAGGATAGATCGTGGTGAGGTGCAATGCTGATTGTTCAGATTGAGTTCTTTTTGTTTTGTTACAGGATGAAAAATGGACGAAAATTGTGTAGCGAGACTACAACAGCAGGTGGTCGATGCGAGTCGGGACGGGAAGTCGCTTGATCGGACTACGATTACGGATCTTCTTGAAGCGGTGCTTGATGATCGAATGCCACTCGCTGAGTTTGAAGACTGGCTGGCAGGCTCGGCTAGCCGGCTGCCCACTGCTGACGAAATTGTTGGCGTTGTTGATGCTCTGAGGCAACGGATGGTGCCGTTGCATGCATTCGTTCCTGCCCCGATTGTTGACACCTGTGGAACCGGCGGCGATGGTTCGGGCACATTCAATATCTCGACAGCAACCGCGATTGTTGTCGCAGCAGCTGGTCTTCCTGTTGCAAAGCATGGTAATCGTGCCGTTTCAAGCAAAACAGGTTCGGCGGACGTGCTCGAGCAGTTTGGTGTTCGTTTGGACATTCCGGTACATCTGGTGGCTGATTGTCTTGCGCAAGTAGGTATGTGCTTTTGCTATGCACCTGCCCATCACCCGGCTATGGCAAAAGTAAGCGCCGTACGCCGTCGCATTGGAAAGCCAACGGTGTTTAACCTTGTTGGTCCATTATGTAACCCAGCTCACGTCACAGTGCAGGTGATCGGCGTTGGTCGCCCCGGATCAGAGCCAGCAGTGGCAGAGGCGGCTCAGCTTGCTGGTCTGCAAAGAGCGGTAATTGTTTCTTCAGAAGACGGTGTTGATGAGGTTGGGCTTTTTGCGCCAACGCATGTGATTGACGTTTCTGCGCACGGATGGAAAGAAATGGTTTGGACGCCCGAAGACTTCGGCCTCAAGACAGCGCCCGAATCAAAAAGAGATACTCTTTTGGTATCGGATGCCGCAGAAAGTGCAGCATGTATTCGGAATGTCTTGGCTGGTGAGTTGAGCCCAGCTCGCGACGTGGTTCTTCTGAATGCCGCAGCGGTGTTATGGGCAGCTGGGCACGCAGCAGATCTTCCAGAGGCCAGGCTGCTTGCCGAACAGGCAATTGATTCAAAAAAAGCGACCCAGACGCTAGACAGCCTCGTAAGGTTTACCCGGCAAGGGAAATGAGAGGCAAGACTGTGGCTGTGAGGCAGCGTGCAGTTTTATTGAGGCGGTTCGAATGCTTCGCGTGAAGCTACAGTTACCTCAAGAGATAGAGGCTGACCATTCCGGAACACACGGATCCGAACTTGCTGATTCGTTGGTGTCATACTCACTATGCTGACAAGATGGTCATCATCTTCAATCGGGTTGCTGGCAAATTCCAGGATGACATCATTTGGTAAGAGGCCAATTTCTTCTGCTGGAGAACCAGGCGTGATACCGGTGACACGGGCCCCCACAGGCCGAGTCATTCCAAGTTTATGAGCCGTGGTAAGAGTAAATGTTTTATCGAGAGCAACTCCTAGATAGGCGCGAGAAACGGTTCCAGTTTCTACAAGTTGTTGGGCGACAAACATCACCATTGAGATCGGAATCGCAAAACCAATACCTTCGAAGCCGCCCGAGTTGCTTGCTATGCAAGTATTAAGTCCAACAACCTCTCCTCGAAGATTGACAAGTGGCCCGCCACTATTTCCTGGGTTGATTGCCGCATCGGTCTGAATGAAATTCTGGAATCGAATGCCGCCCTCACCTAATTCGAGGTCTCTCCGGCCTTTTGCAGAAACAATACCAAGGGTGACAGAGTGCGCAAGCCCGAAGGGGCTCCCAATTGCAAGAACAGTATCACCAATCTGAATACCATCACCTTCTGCTAGACGAGCAGTCGGTAGATGCGACTCATTGATGAGCATGACGCCAATGTCGGTGTCAGCATCTGTCCAAACACGTGATGGCTGGATTTCACGTCCGTCATCGAGTCGGATCGTAATGTTATCTAGATCAGCCCCGTGAATGACGTGTCGGTTTGTTATGACAACAACTTCATCAGCGAGATTAGTGATCACTCCTGAGCCAGCTTCTTGTTCATCATTGCGCGAGGCACGACCATTAGATTTGCGTGCATCAATGTGTACGACGGCAGGTCGAAGAAGGACTGAAAGTCTACGCAGTTGTGCGCCTTGCATTTCCAGTTGTCGTGCGTCGCGAACTACTTTGTCGTAAAGACGTTCTCGTTCGGTGAGGCTAAGACGCCGGCTGATGGATGGGTCGACTCGATCTGTAGTATCTGTTGTTGTCGGCTGGATCGGTCGTAGCGGTGTTGTGGCCTGCTCGTCGGCCATGATGGGCCCGCTTAAAATGTGGGCTAGCCATGCGGCTGCAACGATATGAGATCGAAGGGTCGAAAAAGGGGCCACTATCATGCTCTGTCTCCGCTTTGCATACATATTCCCTTCAGAGTATACATCGCGAAAATGTCAAAGCATTAGATGCATCTTCATTTAGGAAGCGGCGTATTTAGGCCTCTGCCTGCTGTTCAGCCATCCAGCGTCCACCAGATTCCTCAGTTTCTCGCTGGCACTGAATACACATTGTGGCGTAGGGCAACGCCTGAAGCCGTGCTAAGGGTATTTTCCCGTTGCATACTTCACATGCCCCATAGGCACCGGATTCCATCCTTTCCAGAGCGTTCTCTATTGATCCAAGTTCCCGTGCCTCGACCTCGGCCAGTTGTGAACTAATTTCATCTTGTGCCGTGTCTACAGCGGCGTCAATAACGTCTCCCGGCGATTCGCTTCGCAATTCTTTTAGCAACGTGAGGTCGCCATTGAGCGCATTACGAAGAGCATCACGTCGTCGGATAAGTATCGATCGGAGGCTCGAGAGTGCATCTTTTCGTGCCATGGTGTTATTCCTCCTTTTTGCCAATGTTTCGACTGGTGAAACCAGATTCACATCGTGGCTACTCACATAATACGGGGCAGTCCTGGTCTTGGTTCTGGAAAAGTCGAAAAAAATCGCCCCGCCTGCCGAGTTTGCCCCTTTTTTAGCTGTTTCGTATTCAGAATCTCCTAAGGTAAGGAGGAGATCGACTTTTTGAATTGGTGACTGGTACCCAAAAAGAATGTGTGCTACCGATCGACTAATCTGCCTATTTCACCGTGTAGAGTCAGGACGACGTTGCGAGACCCACCGCGGATTCTATGTTCACATAAGTAGATGCCTTGCCAGGTTCCGAGGCATAGTCTGCCCGCTTCAATGGGAATCGTCAGGGAGCATCCCAGCATTGAAGCCTTGACGTGAGCAGGCATGTCATCAGGGCCTTCACAGGTATGACGATACGGCAGGTCTTCTGGAGCCACTTTTCTGAAAGCCATTTCCAGATCATGCGGGACGTCTGGGTCTGCATTTTCATTGATTGATAGGCTTGCGGACGTGTGTTGGAGGAATAGGTGAAGCAATCCGATTCTTGGTTTTTCCATTTTTGCGAGTGCCTGATCGAGTTCAGGAGTGATCAGATGGAATCCACGGCTGCGGGGTGCGAGTCTAACTGTACGTTGCTGCCATGCCATGCTTGACGCCCTCAGAAAATGAAAGGAAAACAATGGGATCGAAAAGAGGCCAAAAGAATACAAGTCTGAGATGTTTTTATTTATTGATGTCCGAAGCACCAGACAACACCATCATCGCTCGCCAGGACGACTCGATCACGGACGATGGCTGGTGATCCAGAAAAACCACCACCAGCACTGAATTCCCAGCACGTTGATCCGTCATAGTCTCGCAGGATTTTTATGTCACCTGCCGCGTCGGCAACAAGAATACTTCCCGAAGGATTTGCTATCGATGCACCTTCTTCAAGAA
>JBDOMQ010000051.1:0-2262 GCA_039831725.1 Pirellulales bacterium | reverse complement strand
GGAACAACTCGAACGTTTGAGACGTCTGCCTTGCCAACAGGATCCGCGTGGGAGAGCTACGAAATTCGGGTTGTGACCAAGCATGCCGGTAAAGAGCACACCGTATCAAAAGTCATTGATCTCGCCGCCGGCGATGATGTCGAACTGTCGTTCGAGGCAGCCGATGTACTCGCTGATGCTAGCCTTATTGAAAAGACTGCTTCGATTCAGTAACGATTCAAAGCAAGACGTACAATCATAAAAATGCTCCCATTATCCCCCATGGCTTCATTTAGCCGTGGGGGATTTTTTTGGGCTTGTCAAAGTATTCCGTTTATCGACCATACATGAAATCTTTATTGTCAGACTTCTCTAGAAGCCGATGGATTCATTTATTGCGGCCTCTTAAAAAACCAAAGCGATCATGCCCCAAGAACAGCAACCATCTGACGACCAAACAATCTGGCACCAATGGCCGCTTGCTGTTCGGATCTTTGCGTCTGTTGTAATCATGGTTTACCTTTTGGCCGTAGCGATACCCCCACTCGCAGGCCCACCACCAGCAAGTGAACTTGCAAGTGTTATCCTTCAGCCATTCCGGCCGCTTGTAGGTGCGATCAGCTTAAGCCATGGATACCGCTTCTTTGCGCCAAACCCTGGCCCTGGCCATTCGATACGATGGACCATGCTGACTGCTCGTGGAAACACTCTCAAAGGAGTCATACCAGACGCAAAAACAGACTGGCCGCGACTCCTTTACCACCGCCGATTCATGATTCCAGAAAAAATTGCAGCACTGGTTCCCTCACTACTCGCACCAGCAGAAATCCGCCGTGAAGCAACGCGTGACTGGCAGCCTTTTGCTGAAGATATCGCAACTCACCTGCTTATAAAACACAGTGGGCAAGAGGTCACTCTTGAACTTGTTGAGCATTATTTGCCGGATACGTTTGAACTCAAGGAGGGCAGGGGAGGGGATGATCTGACAACACCACTGGGTAGCTACGCGTGGCGGGAGAAAACCGCTCAATGAAAAGCACTTTGGATGAAAAAAGATCTCACGAAGAAAGCCTGAACTGGTTCGCCTCCTGGTGGAGGGCCTGGACGACATTTTGGTTCACGCCATCAGACCCGCTCCTTCTGGGTGTACTACGGATTCTCGTTGGCGGACTTCTAGCATGGTCAAATTTCGTTTGGCTACTTGATCAAGAAGGCTTCTTTGGACTCAACAGCTGGCAATCAGCCGGAAATGTCTGGCGACTCAATGATCAGCCTTGGCACTGGAGTTGGTATTTTCCAGCACAAACACTCCTGGCAACGAAGTCATTAACAGCCGTAAGCCTTCTCGCTGCAATTTCGCTGAGCGTTGGGTTTGTTACCCGGCCTGCGGCGTGCATCGCATTAGCTGGATATGTAAGTGCTGTAAATCGCGCGCCCCTGAACACATTTGGATTTGATGATGTTCTTGGAATTATGCTTGTGCCCCTGATTATTGGCGCCGCGGGAGCCCGCCTCTCGGTAGACAGTATCTTTCGGACAAAGCAGCCTGTTCCAAATCCTGAAACAACTATTGCCTTGAGGCTCATTCAAGTCCATCTGTGCATACTCTACTTCTTTTCCGGGTGTGGGAAATTGCTCGGAGCAAGTTGGTGGGAAGGCACCGCACTCTGGGGTGCAGTCGCAAATATTCAATACCGAACAATCGATCTCACATTTCTTGCCTGGCACCCACTGCTTATCAACGCCCTTACGCTTGGAACACTTTTTTGGGAAGTGTCTTACGCTGCACTGATATGGCCTCGATTGACAAGACCGCTGGTTTTGGCAGTGGCGGTCTTCGTTCACTTGGGAATCGGGCTTACTATGGGGATGATGGAGTTCGGAATCGCTATGCTAATTGCTAACATGGCTTTTCTTCCTCCACACCTCAACACGTTCCAAACACGCCCAGACTTAAAACTTGCTACAGGACAGGACTCATGATCAATACGCTTGCCGTTGTCGGCGCTACTGGTGCTGTTGGGAAAATAATTCTTGAGCAGATTGCGAGCCGAAAATTTCCGGCTCAAAACATAAAACTCCTTGCTTCACCACGGTCTGCCGGCCAAACAATTGATTGTGGGGGAGAATCGCTTGTCGTGGAAGCACTTACTCCCGAAGCCTTTCAGGGCGTAGAAATAGCGATTGGCAGCACGCCGGATGAGGTAGCCGCTGAATTCGTTCCCTGGGCAGTAGAACACGGCACTGTTGTTGTTGATGAAAGCGCCCACTTCCGCATGCAAC
>JBDOMQ010000440.1:0-2274 GCA_039831725.1 Pirellulales bacterium | reverse complement strand
CAACGTCAGCGAGATCTCGACCGTCCAGTTTCCAATTGTCTAACCCATACCCTCGGTGCGGCTCCTTTGTTCCGAGCCAAAAACAAAACGGCTTGTCGTCTGGTGTAGCCTTTAAAAATGCTTCGAAGTTTGCTGCATAATCAATGCTATTGATCCCTTTATACGGCGGCTTCTTTCGGAGTTGATTCCATGGATGTCCTGCTGGATTATCCGCCTTACGGCTTTTCCCAGCATCCTCGGCATTCCAGATGCCAGGCCCCCATCCTTTACCGGTGAATCCAATTGCATAGCCATGTTCCTCGAGCAGATAAGGGTAAAACTTCCACTTTTCAGACAGAAAGGGATTGTGATTACAAGCTTCTTCCAACTGCCATGAGTAACGCCCTGTCAGCAGGCAGGCACGTGCTGGCGCACACTTTGGATTGCAGTTATATGCCTGTGTAAAGAGCACGCCCTCTCTCGCAATACGATCAAAACCAGGCGTCTTCACATACTTACATCCATATGCACCAAAACTATCCCGCGAGGCATCGTCGGCGATAATAAAGAGAATGTTTGGTTGATCAGCTGCCACCAGCGCTGATGTCCAAAACCCAAGGAGCAAACCAACAACAAACTTCATGAATCTTCTCCCACTCTTTTATCGACAAGCTGTGATTGAAACAACACGCGGCCCCAACTCGTTGAACCAGACATCACTTAGATGGTGCAAAGAGTTTACCAACATGCTGCAAAAGATTGTTTCTCAATCCTGCAACCTCGTGCCCCGGCTGATGTATGAGAAATGCACCTACCAGCTCGCGCTTCCGATCAACGACAAGATAGGTGCCCATCGCACCACCGTGATACAAACGATCCGCTAAACCCTGATCATTCATGTCATCACAATTCCAGCCAAGGCCGTACCTTCGCGTCACCTTCTGTGGCAACTGCAATGTCCGCATCTCATCAGTCGATTCCCTTGAAAGCACTTGCTTGTCATGACACGTTCCATTTTCAAGGTGCATAACCCCGAATGTGGCCAGTTCGTCAAGTGTGGTAAAGAGTGATCCACCTGGCAGAATAAAACGAAGCTCTCCGCCGGTGCGAGATGGTTGTCTTTCTAGCACACCACCACTTTGTCTACTGTATGCCGTCGGCACAGTCTTTCGAATTTCTTTTGACGGCAAGTACGTCGTATGACGTAATCCCAGGGGACGAAATAACACCTCCTGAGCAATCTGCTCAAGCGACTGATTAAGTACAACTTCTGCAACACGTCCTGCTACACAAAATCCGGAACCTGAATAAACAAATTTTGTTCCTGGCTGATACTCAAGCTCATACGTCGCCATACGACTGACAGCTTCACCAAGTGGTCGCTGAAAGTTGCGTATCAAATCAAGCTTTTCAGCACTGATCCCCTTGTTCCCCCAGAAGCCCGCCGTGTGTGAAAGAAGATGCCGAATCGTCATCCTGCGAGCAAGATGCTTCCCCCCCTTCACTTTCATGTCCTTAAACTCAGGCAAATACTTTTCAACCGGATCGTCCAGTGTGAGCTTTCCCTGATCCACAAGAGCCATAACAACACTGGCGAGAACAGGCTTCGAGACAGAAGCGATTGGAACCAATTCATTCGTAGTGAAGGCTCGCTCCAACTCAATATCTGCAAACCCAAATGCCTCTCGGAAAACGACCTCTCCCCGATGCACGATTAGAAACGAACACCCAGCGATGGCCTGCTGGTCAACAGCGTGCTGCAAAATATCAGCGAGTGAATCAAGCTGCTGCTCATTCAGTCCATGAGCATGTAGATCTGTCGTTACTGGCAAGGCACCTTCCTGGCCAAGACCAACGGAATAGAAACCACAACTCCAAGCCACCGTAACTGAGATCAAAAAATGATACGCCCGCATGCTGCCTACCTACTCCAACCAAGTCGTTCTAGTTGCTCTTTAATTCATCAAAACCAAGTAAACCATCGCTATTCGCATCGAATTGCTGAAAGCGTTTGGTCAGTGCTGCAACATTCCGTCCATTAGGGTTACCAATGAATTCCTCAAGTGTGATTTCACCGTCACTGTTGCGATCACGAGCCTGAAAAAATTTTTCTGGCGACCTTTCCTTCGGTGGAATAGTCTTTGACCGCTTTTGTTGCTTTGGCATCGCCTTGCTTTTGACATCTGACAAAACAACTGCAGGATAGTCTGCGTTGATACCGGACAAATGATCAAGCAACTCGGCCTTCAGTGGTGCATACATCTCAGGGTGTTCTGTCCGCAGGTCATTCGTTTC
>JBDOMQ010000188.1:0-10916 GCA_039831725.1 Pirellulales bacterium | reverse complement strand
TCACTAGTTACCATCTTTTTGTTCACCACCTGCTTCCTTACCGTATTTTGAATCCTGCCGTTTTCATCGGCCCTTTAACAACACCCCTCAGATTTTCCGCTGCACGCCTCTGACCCAAGTCGGGCCTCCAAATATCTCCACCCATGAGGCATCTACCCCTTGCTTAGGACGGACGAGTAGACTGCCGCTCTCTCGCAGCCTGCTGCCGATATTTCTCATGAGTTTCGAGATTAAAATTCCCAAACTCACTCATGCCATCAGTACCAGTGTATCGTGCACCACAGCGGTAGCATGTCAGACAATCCGGCACAACGAAGAACAAAATGACATCAAGTAATGCTGTACTAAATAGAATGGCAAACGTCGAAAATAAATCTCGATAGGCCCAGGTAATACAACTCATGGCGAGCCCGACAACAACAATTCCAACGCCAATTCGCTGCGGAAAGTTTTTCCTTACAAACAACTCTGTGCTAGGACAAACCAAACAGCGGAAAAGTTGCGGCTGACGATCTTTTCCAGAAACCTGTATTGCCTCCTTCGGAACAGCAACACTCTGCCCGCATACAGGACATGTAACCGACAAGGACTCTTCAACGGAGGTTTGATAAATACCCGCCTGACAAGCAGGACACGCGCACACAATATTCATGCTGCACCTTCACTCCACATTTTATTTTGAGCTGGCTGCTCAACAGAATTTTCACCAATTACTGTCATCCCAAGAAGCTGTGCAGTCAACTCTCCCAAAATGACCGCCAAGCATGCCACATAGAGAATCCCTGTTGCGCTTTGTGTATTTGGGATCTCCAATGTCATGCGACTCATAAGCAAAAGGATTGGAAGCCCAATCAGGCCCGCCAACCATCGAAGCCAAAACAATGCCAATCCTGTCGAATCTAGAGCACCGTCAACGCCAGTGGTGGCCACAGCGACCGCTCGGAAAATATCGCTAAAGACCGAAGCACTACGGTCTTCGATATGGACGTACTGCCAAGTGATCATTGCCACGACCAGAGCCGTTAAAAGACTCCAGACGAAAAGTGTTTGATCAATTGATCGACGTAAGACATCCACCCGCATACCAGGGGCATTGAGATACCAGTGCCCAAGAAGCATTGCGTTGACAGTAAAGCCAATCAGACAGCCTGAAAGAATCCGTACTCCGACTTGGGCAACAGACAATTCACCGTTAGCTATAGCTGCAGCGCTGAGCGTGGCAACTGCGACACAACAAACAAAGCCCGGCCACTGACGATCTGCGTACCACAACACACTGCCAACCCATGCAACAAATGCTGCGATAGACAGAACCCATGTATTTACATCCAAACCAAGTGTGGAGGAAAGTAATGCAGCCAAGGTGGTGAGCCCAAGCAACACGAGCGTATTCACTCGAAAGAAGCCACTTGGTACAAGGATCATTGGGGTTATGCACAACGCAACGGCGAGACCGAAACTAAAGCGACAGAGAAAATCTACAAGCAGGGTCATGAAAGTTGATTCACCGTGTTCGGAAAGCGGACCGCGAAGAACACCTCATGGAGCCACCTGGTAACAAAGCCCTGTTGCCCACTAATAACAGCACACTTAATTCTTTCCATTTATAAGCGACATGACCTCGGCTCGGCTGGAGATGTTATCTCTGAAAATACCTTTAATGGCCGAAGTGACACAAAGACTTCCAGGTTTTCGCACACCACGAATCGTCATGCATGTGTGGGAAGCCTCCAGAACAACAGCCACTCCTTTTGCTCCCAGATCATGCTCTAGTAAATCTGCAATTTGTTCAGTCATACGCTCTTGGACCTGGGGCTTATGGGACACTGCCTCAACCACTCGTGCCAACTTACTAAGACCCAGCACACGACCATTCGGGATGTATCCAATGTGCGCATGTCCCATGAAAGGCAACAGATGATGCTCACACATACTGTGAAAGGCAATATCACGAACTAAGACGAGTTCATCGTACTTTTCAGTGAACGCCTTTCCCAAATGACGTCGCGGATCATCATGCAATCCACTGAACATTTCCGCATACATACGAGCAACACGAGCCGGGGTTTCAAGCAATCCTTCCCGATCAGGATCCTCACCTATCGCAGCAAGGATTTCCCGAACAGCAGCCTCTATCTTTTGATGGTCAATGACTTGAGTGGCTGCTACCTGCTGAGAGGTGCTTGACGTGTGGTCTTCTGATACTTTACGACTCGTGCTCATTTTTAAAGTCTAACACCTAACTGTTGAAAATCTGTCACTCTTTTGGAAGAAGGTATCTTACACTGACATGCGGTCAAAAGCAGCGAACCCTTTGCCTCCTAAAAGTTCGAGAGAACCAAGGATTCATTTTTTTGATCGTTACAAGAATACCCTCCCGCTTTTGCCCTGAAGGCTCTTCACGCAGTTGCACGCAAGACGTAGAACGAGTCAGTTCGTGCTGAAAGCCGGTGGAAACGTTCGCCGGGCCGCGTTGGTCCGACCACCCGTACTCAGTGCACTCAAGAGAATCTGCACGCGATCAACCACATTGCTTACTTTCAGAAGAGATAGCTTTGTCTTCAAATCGAGCTCAGCCGTATAGGCGACAATATCAGCGAGCATTCCGAGAGTAATCTGGCTACCCAAAAGTTCATCAATCTGATCATACGAGGCAGGAATTTTTGGCATGGAACGCTTAAAGGCCGCCAGTAGTTGCTGTTGCAAACGCACGAGTTCTTCAGCTGAGGCGTGCGGAGGTACATGGTCTTCAACGATGTCAGCCTCTGCGACACGAAAAGGCTTGGTGGGCGGCAATTCTTTCTGCAATTGAATTCGACGAACTCCCAGAAGCAGAACATTGTAAGTCCCTTCCGGGGTGCGCTGATATGTTGCTATCCGACAGAGGCAGGCCATCGATTCAAGAGCAGGGCGGCCCTCGTAATCAACCTCCCATCCCGGTGCTAAGACACCCAAGGCAATCTGCTTATCATCAGAGAGTGCCTCTTCGAACAGCGAGCGGTATCGAGGCTCAAAGACATGCATGGCTTGCATCACGTGCGGGAACATAACGAGATTCGGAAGCGGAAAGAGTCGTGCGAATCCTGAAAAATCATCCGGAGAGAATGCAAGGGAATCATCATTCATCGGGCTTGCCTCCATCCACTAAAGGGGGCGGATCAAGATGAATTTCTGGCAATGTTTCTGGGTCGAGTTCAATTTTTGGAAAGTTCTCTGTACTTGCAGCAACTTCTTTCAGGCACTCATCAAAAGATTTAAAAAATTGATCAAGATGAAGTCCGAGATAATATTCCCCATACGGCTCAAGATACCCATGCACACTGCCATGAAGTTTTCGAGCACCTCGAATATTACCGTTACCAAAGTGGTACAAGGCGACAGCCGCTTGAATAAGCCCCTGATAGAACTTTCTTGATGGCCCACGGTACTCTGTCCACAACTCTTCCCACACCTCGTGGCACTCGTAGTAATCGCACTCGTTGAATTTAACAACACCCGCCAAATAAAGCGGATCGTATTCTGAAGGATCAACCAATTCTGAGACCATTGGACCTCCCACGGAAGCAACTACGACATCTACACCTACCAACTACTGAAATCCTAGCATCGACGTGGCGAGAGCGAAGCCTCATGGTACCCTGAAGCTTGAAATGAGAGCGAAATCGACACCAAAGACGCCATCGGAGAGCCCTCGCACACGTATTGTGCCGAGCAGAGAAACTCGGATGCAGCGAAAAAAGCGAGCTCTCCAGATTGTAGATCGTCTTGAAGAACTCTACCCAGATGCAGACTGCTCACTGAGGTTTAAGAACCCGTTCGAACTCCTCATAGCGACGATATTATCGGCCCAATGCACCGACAAACGGGTAAATTTAGTGACTCGTGACCTCTTTAAACGGTGGCCGAACCCTCACAAAATGGCAGCGGCGAGCATTGCAGAACTCGAAAATGCAGTGAAAACAACCGGATTCTTTCGAGCGAAGGCCAAAAACATTCATGGATGTTGCTGCAAACTTGTTGATCAATTCGACGGGAATGTTCCTCAAACAGTGGAGGAACTGACCTCCTTGCCAGGAGTCGGCCGAAAAACGGCGAACGTTGTCCTGGGTAGCGCTTTCGGTTTGGCTGAGGGTGTGGTTGTTGATACACATGTAGGTCGTATTTCTCGTCGACTTGCCCTGACCAAAGCAAAGGATGCTATTCGGGCAGAGCGGGACCTCGTGCAGGAAATTCCCCGAAACCACTGGGTCACCATAAGCCATCGTTTGATTCAGCATGGGAGGGGAACCTGCCTTGCGCGAAAACCTCGCTGTGCGGGCTGCGGACTCGAAGACCTTTGCCCACAAGTAGGACTTCCAAGGCATCTGAAAAAATCTCAGTGACATGATTTTTTTTAAGACATTTCTTCATCAAATCCTTACAATCAAATTCTGGTTCTGAGAAAATTCGACTTCTCTCTGAGCCGCGGATTACGCCACCGCACTTCGCAAGGACAACCCGAATGATTCTCTCAGGCCACGAGATCCGGAAACAACTTGGCGACAACATTCACATCGACCCATTTGATGAACAAAGGCTCAATCCCAATAGCTACAACCTTTCACTTCACGACGAACTCCTTGTCTACGAAGAAATCGTTCTCGACATGCGAAAGAGTAATCGAGTAGCACGAGTGCAAATTCCAGAAGAAGGCCTGGTGCTGACTCCCAATCAACTCTATCTGGGACGGACCGTTGAACGAACAGAAACACACAATCTTGTGCCAATGATTGAAGGGCGTAGTTCGATTGGCAGACTGGGTTTATTTGTACATGTCACCGCGGGCTTTGGTGATGTTGGCTTTGCTGGATATTGGACGCTGGAAATGTTTGCCGTTCAGCCAGTAAAGATCTACCCTGGCGTTCCCATTTGCCAAATCTTCTTTCATCAGATCACCGGCGCAATCACCGAATATTCAAGCGACAAGTATCAGCACAATCGTGACATCCAACCCAGCATGATGTTTCGAGAACTGGGTGGGGACACAAGTGACGAACAACTAGAACTTGCTTTTTCCGTTGGACGAAATGCTGTACAGCCTCCCCGATGATCGACGCATAACCTGACATGTCGTTGCAGCATGAGTCACATTGCGTCAGAACTGCTACACCTCTCACACCTACTCTTAGCTTTGGGCTGCTACAAAATGACGTTTCTAAAATTCAATGACAATCTGGAGCAAGGACTCTGTCTCTCAGCTGTTGGCATGTCGCTCCTTTTTGTGATCCTCGGCCTTGTTGCTCTTTTCACAGACAACAGAGTCCTCATGTTGGTCGCAGCTGTATTTCTTGGACTCTCGATATTACTGACTATCGGCCTGCTTATTCACACCGGATTCTTTCAAAAGTCATCAGAAGAATAGCGATTTTGATGCAATCGCCCCCCCCTTGTGTGATTTGAGGGCATGACCTTGAGAAACGGTCACGATCACGGACAATCCTTGGTCTACCGAACACGCGAGCCTCCGGCTATTTTGCTTGTTAGTATTGAACCCTCCTGAAAGGCCTCATGCATCGTGCTACGAACTCACACCTGCGGTGAACTACGTCCAAGCCATCTTGATAAAACCGTAACACTATGTGGCTGGGTAGACCGCGTTCGCGACCACAAAGGTGTCATCTTTATTGACCTGAGAGACCGATGGGGCAAGACTCAAATCGTGATCGGGCCCGACGCGCCAACAAACGTTATGGAGAGTGCTCGGGCGGCACGGTCAGAGTGGGTTCTTTCTGCAACGGGTCGTGTTGGAAGACGTCCTGAAGGCACAACAAACCCAAAGCTTGCAACTGGTGAAATCGAGGTTGTGTCTAGCCAATTAGAAATTCTTAATGAAGCGGACACACCAGTCTTTCAGCCAGGAGCAATGGAACTCCCTGGTGAAGAGGTGCGACTTAAGAATCGATGGCTCGACCTTCGTCGAACCGAAATGCAAAATAATTTATTCTTACGCAGCCGCATTGTAAAAATAATGCGAGATCACTTCGACGAACTTGGGTTTATTGATGTCGAAACCCCAATGCTTGGGAGAAGCACTCCGGAAGGAGCTCGAGATTATCTCGTCCCAAGTCGACTCGAACACGGTGCTTTCTTTGCGTTACCGCAATCACCTCAGCTCTACAAACAGCTTTTGATGATTGCTGGACTTGACCGCTATGTACAAGTTGCAAAATGCTTTCGAGACGAAGACTTACGAGCAGATCGGCAGCCTGAGTTCACACAACTCGATGTTGAGATGTCATTTGTCGATGCACATGATGTCACGAGCGTTATTGAAAGTCTCGTCGTCAAGACAGCAAAGGATATTCTTAATTTGGATGTGTCCCTCCCCTTACCTCAGTTTACCTGGGCCGAATGCATGGAGCGGTACGGCCATGATGCTCCCGATATGCGGTTCGGCCTTGAGATCGTCGATCTTACTGAAGACACGAAAGGCAGCGACTTCCGTGTCTTCAAAAGCGCGGTTGAGTCCGGCGGGAGAGTCCGGGGGATTCTCGTCTCCGGTGCTGCTGAAAAATTTTCCAGAAAAGATCTCGACGGCCTTACAGCGATGGCAATTGAAGCAGGCGCGAAGGGCCTTGTCTGGCTCAAACTCGATTCTTCTGGAGCATGGACTGGGCCGGTCGCCAAAAACCTGGGCTCTGATGTAGCAGAAAATATTTGCAAATCACTTTCTGCAAAACCGGGCGACCTGGCACTCATTTCGGCTGACAGTTTTGAAGTCACCTGCAAAACCCTCCACGCACTTCGAAAACATCTTGGTAAAGAACTTGAACTTTACGACGAAGACACAATGCATGTGTCATGGGTTATTGATTTCCCGATGTTCGCCCGTGATGAAGAAACTGGGAACTGGGCTGCAATGCATCACCCCTTTACTGCACCTCATCCTGAAGACATTGAAAAACTTACGTCCAACCCAGCAGAGTGCCGTGCGATTGCGTATGACCTTGTGATTAATGGTTCAGAGGCGGGAGGTGGCACGATTCGAATCCACGACCAAGCAACTCAACAAAAGGTTTTCGAGCTCCTCGGAATTTCTCCTGAGATTGCACAGGAACGATTCGGCTTCCTCCTTGACGCACTCGCAAGTGGTGCTCCTCCGCATGGCGGTATTGCCCTCGGTATTGATCGTTGGGTCATGCTCTTTGGTCGTCTCAATTCAATTCGTGATGTGATTGCTTTCCCGAAAACACAGCGGGCAAGTGACTTAATGACGGGGGCACCAGGGCTTGTTGACACCAAACAACTTACGGAACTCGGAATCCGGACAGTTATCCCGCCCAAACCTGTAGCAGCAGACACCTCAACACCGGGAAAGTGAGCAAAAATCCTGGTCTTCAGAGAAGGGACTGCCGCACACGAAACTGTGCGTTACACTTAGAAGAGATATAGGGCGAATAGCTCAGCTGGTTAGAGCACCTCGTTTACACCGAGGGGGTCGGGGGTTCGAATCCCTCTTCGCCCATTCCCTTTTTCTCCAAACACTTATTTCACGGCGTTTGATGCACTCAGCGAAACATGTTGATACTCAATGCGACTCTTTGAGTAGTCATGACGCTTAACAAGAAGTCACCCGAAGAGTCACAGAAAAAAGAGTCTTTATACTCGTAGCAAGTACGACCACCGAAGACAAAAACTGTCGAAGATGCAGCCTACCGGCTAGCGGCGATATCTTCAGTAGCGACTTATCACGTGGCCCCACAATAAAGCAAACTCAAAAGTTTTTTACGCAATATTCAGGGTGCTAGCCGCTGCAATGTCCACGGGCCCTGATCGACACGACTAAACTGCAACCGATCATGCAGTCTGTTTGGACGACCCTGCCAAAACTCGATCCGGTCTGGTTTTACCCGGTAGCCACCCCAATGTTCAGGCCGAGGAATTGCCGTCTCGTCAGAATACTGTCTTTGATATTCATCAAAGAACTTCTCAAGTACGTCTCGACTCGGAATCACATTGCTTTGGGGTGAACTCCAAGCACCAATCCTGGACTGACTGGGACGACTTTGAAAGTAGGTGTCGCTCTCTTCAGCGGTTACTTTATCAACCCGGCCTGTGATTCTGACCTGCCGCTCCAACTCAACCCAGTGAAACGTTAGGGCTGCATACGGATTGGCTCCTAACTCCCGCCCTTTTTGACTCGAGTAATTGCTAAAGAAGCAAAACCCTCGCTCATCATATCCACGAAGTAAAACAATTCGAGCAGAGGGACGAGCGTCTGGTGTTGCCGTGGAAAGAGTCATCGACTCAGGCTCCGGCAAACCTGCCGCGACAGCTTCATCGTACCATATTGCAAACTGCTGAAATGGATCACGATTGATTCCATGCTCGTCAAGAGCTGCTCGCTCATAACTTTTTCGAGCATGCGTTTCTCTTGTAGGCATTTTCATTCAATCCTTTCAATACATTAAGATAGGCATGCATAGTGTAGTCCGAGTGACTTTTAACTTCCTCGATGTGATGACTGTTGCAGTAGTAATGTCACTACGAGCTAAACCACAGTGGCATTCAATTATTCAAAGGATACGAACACCACCAAGAATGACTACAGAGTCACTTCGTCTTCTACCAATTTAACTTTACCTACTTTCCACAATGTGGGCACTCTGCGACAACACGAAACGATCGCATCCTTTGATCCTTACCGCAATGAATGCAAGGAACATCTGTTTTTGTAATTGCGTGGTACGCAGAATCAAACACCACAAGAATTACAAACATGATTGCTAACGCGGTCAGTAGCCATAGCATGAAGGGATGAGCATTATTCACGCCACCTAAAACCCTCACACCGGATCCAATCGCAACAAGGCTCGCCGCAAGCACGGAATACACCCCTAGTCGCAATCCTTTCAATTGAACTTTTTCCATACCTGCCACCTCCTCGCTCCTACTGCAGGGCAAGCCCTTCCCTGGACCTGTCATAACAGCGAAATTGAAATAGCACTTATAAGCTTTATTTTTTCAAGACGCGCTGCACCGCTGCGGTCACAAAAATGGTGGCCAGCCTAACAGGTGCAGCCTTCTTCACCCCGCCCTGCAGAAAGTGCTATCTGGACTAGGCTCCGAGACTCACTTTCTTCGGAACCGCACCCACTTTCCCCTATTTTCATGCACACGACTCGCATATTTCAGAAACCAATGTACACTTTTCGATTATGAAATCGAATAAATGGTCGCCTTCAACACCATGTGAGCGACTTGGCAGATTTCAATACCGTTCATCCAATAGCTTTGGGTGAAGAGAACGCACATTCAATCAATTCAAGGTATTCAAAGGCAAGTAAAACAGATGGGTCATTACACTGGGGCAAAAGCTCGTATCAATCGTCGTCTTGGATCTATGATCTTCGAAAGTGCTGGAGCCATTCGAGCATCCGAGCGACGGTCTGAACCACCCGGTGTTCGTCAGAAAAGACGTAACAAACCTTCAACGTATGGTGAGGGTCTGATCGAGAAGCAAAAAATTAAGTACTACTACGGTTTTGGTGAGAAACAACTTCGACGTTTTTTTGCCAAAGCAGCACGTAAAACCGGCAACACAGGTGACATCTTTCTCATCGAGTGTGAACTGCGACTCGACAATGTTGTCAGAAGAAGTGGTTTTACAAAGACGAGGCCACAGGCCCGGCAAGGCATTGTACATGGCCATTTCACTGTCAATGGCGTACCGGTTGACAAGCCTTCCTATCAGGTCAAGCCTGGAGATATCGTTGATGTCCGAAGGAAAGGGAAGCTTGTCGATTTATACCAACAGGCAATTGCAACGCAGACTGGTGAACCATGTGACTGGATAACTTCGGATAACGAACGCCTGAGATTTACTGTTGACAGACGGCCTGACAAGTCAGACGTCAGCCTACCGGTCAATATAAACAAGGTTGTTGAGTTTATGTCTCGCTGATTGCAGTCTTCCCGACACCAACCAGAGCGACACGACATGCGTTGCTCTCACAACGTTGTTGTCTCATCAGACTGGACACAGTAATGGATTCTTCTCCGTTACAGCGTTGCCGTTCTGACATACGAGACCTAGGTAACTCTCGATTCAGTAAGAACCTGCGCGTTCCACACTTGCCCCGCTTGTCCACAACATCAAACGCGGCCTCCAAGGCCAACCATTCATTCTACATGACCGCTACGTTTCTTTTCCTCTACAAGCGTGCCTAGATAAGCAACGAGATCTCGCAACTCTCGTTTCGACAACTGACCAGCCAGGCTGGAAGGCATACCAGAAAGCCCGGCCTGCATTTCATCAATATCGTCTTTCTGAAGCGTCACCAAGTCACCGTCTGCATTTTGAACAACAAAATGATCGGACTTTTCTTTTTTAACAATACCAGACTGGATCTGACCTGTTGCCATCAGAAACTGGACTGTCGAATAACCGGGCGAGATTTTTGCGCTCGGCAAAACAATAGACTCGAGAAGATACTCCGTTGTCTTTTCTCGACCGACTTTTGACAGATTCGGCCCCACACTTCCCCCTCGCTCATTTACCATGTGACACCGAACACAAGTAACCTTTTTATTATTGAAGAAGACTTTCTCTCCCTGCTCTACATTGCCACCCGAAAGGCACTCTCGGTAGTGCCCCAAAGGATCTTTTGAGTCCCGTTGACTTTCTATTTCGCGAGCGATATCAACAAGAACTCTTTCGCCTCTCTTTTGTGCGGCCTCAAGAAGATCGAGTCTTATCGACAACGCTGCATCTGTTGTCAGTTGACGCTGAAGAGCTCTGACAAGAACGTCGCGTGCTTCTCGTTGGCTCATTCGGCAAAGCATTTGAATGACTTGTTGTTTTTCGTCGGTCGAGCCACCCTGAAGCACGTGCTCAGCTTCCTCGATGGCCGCTATCGGGTCGCTTGTTGCAAGTA
>JBDOMQ010000294.1:0-2281 GCA_039831725.1 Pirellulales bacterium | reverse complement strand
TTTAGGTGGCTGTGCAAGCTCCCTTCCCTGGATAGATTCGCAACAGGCTGCAGTCGAAAAAGAAAAGTATGGGCTAAACGCAGACCAAAGAATTAAAGAACTAAGGCAACAGGCGAAGAAGTCAAGAAGTAAAGATACCGAGGCACAGGCGGAGTTTTCAAAAGAACTCGTCAATGAGATGTTGGGCGAACACGATCCTCGAGTACGGGCTGAAATACTGCATCTCTGTGCTGATTTCGACAACCCGGCCTCACGTGCAATCTGTGTAGGTGGACTCGATGATCCAGATACGCTTGTTCGAATCGCTGCCTGTGATGCCTGGCTTCAGATTGGAGGAGATGAGGCGGTTCAATATCTGGCAAATCGTTACCGGAGCGATGAGGATGTTGACGTACGACTTCACGCAATACGAGATCTTGGTGCGCTCGGTAATGAAGCAGCCATACCCGTGCTTGCCGAAGCACTTGAGGCACCTGATCCTGCAGTCCAATTTCGAGCGGTGGCGTCACTAAAGGAAGTGAGTGGTCGTGACCTTGGAAACGACGTGAATGCGTGGCGTGAATGGGCGGTAGATCCTGCTGCCTACCGTGAAGAATGGTCAGTTGCTGAGGTATGGCGAAAGATTTTCTAGGGTTGAACAAGAAATAAAATGTAGAAATTTGATTCAAGTGAGACCTAAGAACTCACCTGCTTGTTCTTCATTTTCCTTTCCCAGTGTTTGAAACAAAAGACTGTATTCGTTCAAATTCGACTGAAATTCCAGTGCGATCCTCGTGCGGCAACGGCTTTAGCCAGAAATCCATGAAAAATTTGTGAGTTTTCTGATTATAGAGTCTGGAGAGGTTCTTTCGGTCTCTGGCCGATAGCCGTTTTCCTAATTAGTTCCGGCCGATAACCACCGTATCTGTATCAGCAGATCGATTTCTCCTTGGGTTTCCAGATCTTTTGCACTTATATGAGTGCTAGGGATTTCGGTGTGTTGATACTGTTTCGGGGCTTGCGTCAGGTGTGCCACAGAGGGTCTGTGGAATGACGGATGCTATACGAATCGAATCCTCAACTTGACGCGACCACTGTGCCACTACCCCCTCCTGTCATCGATGTGAAAAAAGAGCCCACTCGTGGCAGAGCATCTGGAACTCTTTGGTTTCGGAAGCGGCTCGTCCCTGGCCGAGAAGGAAAGTGGTTCGTATTGACTGCGGCTGTCATCGGTGCCCTTGTTTGTATTATTTTTGTTGAGGGTATGATCTTTGCGGCCACCCCGCGGTCGGGGAGATTTCTCGATAGGCTTCTTCGCTCAAATGAGCCAACTCCGCAACTTATTTCTGTGCCGGTGCCAAGGCCGCCGACAGTCGCTGAAATGCAAGCGGGCAAAAAAAAGCTAGCAGGCATCCCAACGAAAGATTCAAAGAAGCCTTCTGCAGCAAAAGTCGAGTATGATTGGGAGTCTTTTGTTCGTTTCGCTGAGGCGTTTCATGCTGTTGGCGAGCATGTTACTCGTGTTGCTATCGACCCAACGTACGGTCCTGACGAGCAGCCGAAGTACCAGCCCATTTTTGATGCCTCAGAGTTGGCGGTGATTGAAGAGCAGCGGGTTGCCTCCTCGGTACGCAATAACACAGAAGGAAAGCAGACTGCTGTTCGTGTAACCGCAGCATCATCAAACCCGTATGCAAGCAAGAGGCCAATTGGGTCACTGCCGCCAAAGTCTGCGAGACTTCAGCGTCTGCGAGTAAGGATCGCTCAGACGCTTGCGACCTATCAGCGAAGGCCAATGAATACCTCTCATCATAGTCCGTGGGAGATTATGCATGGCTTTGTGGGCTTTGGTATTCCCACAAAGATTCGTGTCGGTGGCCCACGGGGAGAGTTAGTCAATGCAATCGGTTGGATGAATTCCGGTGGGCGGTGTCGGGGGCAGGTCATGCTCACCCTGCGAGATGAAAGACCACATGCATTGTACGGCGTAGGCCTGCAGGGACATTCTGCTCAGTACTTGGCGATCCTCGCTCAATGTCGAGTCTCGGCAAAGTCACCTCTCTTGCTCGGAGGGAAGAACTTTACCGTTGCTGACCTCATCGAGGATGAAAAGCTGAACTGTCGTTCCGGGACAGAATTAACATTCGCACTCATCGGGCTCGCCCATTACCTACCCACAGATGCTGTCTGGCGGGCCAGTGATGGAGAAATGTGGTCGCTTGAGCGTTTGATGCAGGAAGAAATTCGCCAGCCGATCAGAACAGCGCCCTGCGGCGGAACGCATCGCCTTTTTAGTCTTGCG
>JBDOMQ010000269.1:0-10937 GCA_039831725.1 Pirellulales bacterium | reverse complement strand
CGAATCTTCTACAAGTAAAAAAAAGCAGAATGTGCGTGGAAAAAAAGAAGAGCTTTCCGACCGCAACGGATCTAACGCAATCCAGGAAACGACTCCTCAGAAGAACTCAAAGAAGCAACTTGTGACCGTAGAACGTGAAGCCGTGATAAAACGGATTCACGAGGCACAAGCCAAACGATCCCGCGAGAAAAGCCTTGCCACTACACCTGAACCGAGCCAGAAACGCAGCTTAAAACGCAACCGCGCTGTACTTATGGTTCGTGGGCCTCACTGGCTCCATGCATTTTGGGAAGTCACGAGTCACAGTGTCCAACGAGTCAAGGCTGCCATGGGAGCTGAGTGGCATACAGCAAAACCCACTCTTCGGGTACTGGAGATTATTGGAAAAAAAGGTGAGACTCCAGCAGAACGTATTTGTCGTGACATCGAAATTCATGGCGGGGTGAAAAATTGGTTTATTGATATACGTAATCCAATGTCTTGCCGGATAGAAATTGGCTACAAAGGCCAGTGTGGCAACTTCTACAAGTTATGCAGAAGTAACCAGGTCTCCGGTGCCCCTCTTAGTCGCAGTGACTCTCTCGACGTTCACTGGAAAGATATTGAGTCAGACTGTTCTAAAATCTTTTCTCTCAGTGGTGGCTACTCAACTGATAGTGAGTCAGAAGAGGTCAGAGAGCTCTTCCAGGAACGTCTCCGAAGGCCACTGGGACCACCAAAAGTCGACCATACCGCACACGGTCACAGTGAGGCCAGCAGTGGAAAAAAAAGCTTTCGGCTGGATATTGATGCCGAACTGGTAGTATTCGGTACAACAGAAAAAGGTGGTTACATCTCCATTCAAGGTGAGCCCGTCGACATTGCGAATGATGGTAGTTTTCGCATTCGCTTAGAAATGCCTAATCGGCGTCAGGTTATTCCCATACGTGGCCAGTCAGCATCTGGTCTCGAACAACAGACTGTCGTGCTCGCTGTAGAGCGAAACACCAGACTGATGGAACCGGTCTCAACCACTGAAGAGGAAGAAATCGAACGCTGAATGACAGCTTTTCCGTGTTGTGAACGCAAGGAAATTGTCACACTGCTATTCTTTCATCGTGATACGGGTATAGTGGGAAGGGAAGATTGCGAAACGTTCCCTTGACGAGAGTGTGGGGCGGTAAGTTTTCTGCCATGCCCGTGTTGTGTCGAACCATGCCGGTGAGCTCTTAATGAGGCTCGTTGGGTGCCAAACATGGCTCCGGTCGTTTGCTGTGCCGAGACGATGATTTTCTTCGTATTCGGATGCGAACCCCGGGTTGCTGAGGCACCCTCCTTTTAATTTGGCGAGCTCTCCGCATTCCGCGGCACCACGACATGAAGGTGGTTTTCTTATCGCCCCATGCCCTCGCAAGGGTGAAGAATCTAGACGTCTCTTTCAGAGGTTATTCCAGAGGGCTCTGAATGCATCCTTTCTGGTCGCTCAAGAATACTGACACCGGCTGCAACTGCCGTCACCACTATCGCGGAGGCCCAACCCACGCCTAGTCCCATGGCTACACGAAGACAAAACCAGCTGCCCGCCTTGTCACCCATGCCTGCCAATAAACCAGCAAGCCCAAGGTCAAGAACGATCACAACTGGAAGAAAAAGTCCGAACACAACAGACCATGTAAGTACACGAAACAAAATAGAATGCATGAATTGTCAGACCCTTGTGGCTTTAGGCGAATCATCTACTGACAGGGAACAAGTGATGATTTGCACTGAGCAAACCGATCTATATCTAAAAGGGTAGCAGCCTTGCGACCACGAGCGAGTACCACTCTATTCTCGGACTCCTTAGCAACTATTGAAATAATGCTTCACTTTTTCTCAACGTCAACCCAGGAAAATGCTATGTCAGGGAACAGAGCCGGCTTTTTCTGTTCCTACGCGGTTTTATTGTGCTGTTTCATTACGTCAGGCCCATCCTATGCCGATCGTGTAACCCTGGATGATGGCCGCATTCTCGATGGCACAATCGCACTTCTACCTGGATTAAGCATCGACCCGCAGGCTGAAGAGGGGGCCGGATCTACCGTTGTTATGTGTGACAACGGTTTAACGCGTACGTTTATTTCAAAGAAGCGCGTAATTGGTGCGGCTGAAGAAGATGCTGGCCAATCCATGGAAAAAATTAAAATCTTTCAGCGGATTCCCGACAGTGGTCGCCGTGTGTCGAGTGTCGGAAGCATTCTCTCTACTACACCATTCGACGAGTTTGGCAGACGCGTCATCACGCTCTCCACCCCCGGCGGGCGACTGGATCTTGTACAAGGAATCACCACGATTACCCCAGAGTGGATCGCAGCAGAGGGGCTGATAACAGAACATCCTCTACGTTTGGATATGCGAATTGCCACATCCTCTGTGCCCCGAGAAACCCTCAGCCGTATCATTGAAAGGCAACTGGATGGAGACGACCTTGATGAACGGCTTCAATTTGTTCGCCTTCTCATCCAAGGAGCTCAATACAAAGAGGCCACACTCGAACTGCAAGGCGTTATTGCAGACTTCCCTTTACTCAAAAGTCTACAAAAGCAGCAGAAAAATATTTCAAATCTGGCTGCAAAACAATTACTTGATGAGATTATTTTACGCCAAAACTCGGGCCAAGACCGCCTCGTGATTAATTTGTTAGAGAATTTTTCAGCGGAGGATGGAAACGGTGAACTGCTTCAGGCTGTCAAAGAATTACGAGATGGATATCGCAGTCAACTTCAGCGAGCAGAAACCCTCGTTCAGCAAATTCAATCACTGGCTGCTCAATTGCCCGATGCCCGCGAACGTAAACTGGCCGGTGTCATCGTGAACGAAATTTCGGCCGAACTCACATTTGAAAGCCTGAAGCGACTGTCGGTATTCGAACGAGTTGGCTCAGATAATCAGTTACCACCGGAGCAGGCGCTCTCATTAGCTCTTACCGGTTGGCTCGCTGGAGAGAATTCCTCGCAAATAAACCTTAAGCTAGCGCTTTCTACTGCAAATGTTCGTAACCTTGTCCGTCAGTACCTCGTATCGAAAGAACCAGAAGAACGGTTCAAGATCCGACAGCAACTCGATACCGAAGAAGCATTTGATGCAAAAACCATTGCCGCAGTAGCGTCACATATGGTGCGTCCAGCTGCCCCCGCAGATGTTCGGAATGACGGTTTTTTTGAGCTTGAAACGCAACTACCGTTCTCCAACTCAAAAAATAAAACTGCAGCTCGTTACCTGGTGCAATTGCCTCCTGAATACGATGCACGGCGACGGTATCCTGCTGTTGTCGCATTGCACGGTGCAGGAACCACCCCACTGCAACAAATCGAATGGTGGGCGGGCACAAAAAAGAAGAATGGGCAGCGTGAGGGGCAGGGTGGCAGGCATGGCGCAATCATAATCGCTCCAGCATGGGGTGAAAAAACTCAGCTCGAATATCGTTATTCTGCAAAAGAGCATTCGGCTGTACTTGCCGTTCTACGAGATGCCTCGCGTCAGTTTTCTCTTGACTCTGATCGCGTGTTTCTATCTGGCCATTCAATGGGTGGTGACGCAGCATGGGACATCGGGCTGTCACATCCTGATCTCTGGGCAGGAGTCATCATCGTATCCGGCAAGGCGGCGAGATACGTCCACCACTATCATCGGAATGCACAATCACTTCCCTTTTATATTGTCTGCGGAGGACTTGATCATACGACCTTTTCTGCAAACGAAATGGACCTCGACAGATATCTCAAAAAAGGCTTTGATCTTACCTATGTGGAATATCGCGGTCGGGGACACGAACATTTCTCTGACGAACTGATCAACATATTTGATTGGACGAAACGCAAAAGACGATTAATCTCCCCCAAAGAAATCGATGCTGTAAGCATGAGGCCTTGGGACCGCCTCTTCTGGTGGATTGAAATGAGTTCACCACCGGAACGAACAATGGTACTGCCTGGCAACTGGCCGCCAGCTCGTTTCGGACAGCCGTTTACACTTTCAGCCAAAGCCGTCGCAAGCAACAGAATCACCGCTCGATGCGGCGCTGAAGAAGTACGCATCTGGCTTTCACCCGAGTTTATCGACTTCCAACGGCCACTCACTATCAACCTGGGTACTCGCCGACTGCATCAAGGTGAGATCTCGCCGGATGTCGACATTCTCCTGGAGGATCTTCGAAGTCGGTGTGACTACCAACACCCATTCTGGGCCGTGGTCAGAAAAAATAACCCCAGCGAGAAGTGATCACTCTGAAACCGGAGACGTTACAGCTCTATTTACTTGGGACTTGTCCCCACACCTTCCGCAGGCGTGGCCTCAGGAGCAAGCGTGATACCACCTAGACGCCAACCATCTTCTAGATTCTGCATGACAAATCCACTGGTACCAAAGTATTTCCTAATAAGTTCGAAGTCGGGTAATGTGCTCCCATCAATTTTTTGGTCACGAACACTCCCTGGCTCTCCGTCTCCTAGCAAACTGTTCAGAAGCTGACCAGTGACACTTTTTGACTTCGGCATTGCACCTCGCTTCAGCATTTCAAACGCTGGACGTATTGATTCATCTGAACGACCAAAACCCCACAAGATAACGGGGGACGGGTAGAGCTTCTTCAGCACTGTATCTATCCGTTTGTAGTCACTCGCATTCGCGAGCGAATCACTGCCACTCGCTGTTAAAACTCGTTCAAGAATATCCCGATGAGAGGCAATCAAAAGGTGTCCGTGTGCAACGGTCACTGCAGAATGCGGAAGGAGTTTTTCTTCCTTTTCCCGCAATTTGCGACGACGAGCACTTGGGCTATCCTCCTCTTCCTGGTCTGCATGCGCGATAATACCACCAGGCGTTTCTATCTCCAGCGTTGGAATTTCCATTGAACGGTCAATTAATTCCCAGATAACGACACCATGCGCCTCAATCCGCTGCATATCGGGATCAGTTGCCATACTTTTGCCAACTGTGGCCGCAACTTTTTCTGGATCAGTTGCTTCAATAGCAATCACTAGTCGGTCGCTATCGATATCAATTGGTTCTTCATAATCACCAATGAGAGTTACCCTTTTGCCCAAACATGCAATCAAATCTGCCTCAACATCGATCTGTGGCCCATCCGGATCTTCTTTGAGTGAAGCAATAACGTCATCGAAGACACCTTTCTCACCGACAACATCATCCACCAGCGATTCAGCAGAGTGAAAGGCTGTCTCAATATCCCATTGCAGCGAAGACCAACTCGATACCCCTGCGGAGACCCAACTGGGGGGCTGAAGTGCATCACACTCAGGGAACCGAAGCATGCGAGCAGCAAGATCGTATCTGTCGACTGATAAAGCATCTCGCCCGGGAAGTGCCGGTGCGTAGACAATTGTCTGATGGCGCATTTGGTGCGATCCGTCATCAAACAGAATCGCTCCTCCTAGAGCTTTGACTGCATCGAATCCTTGTCGACCGAGTATCTCAACATAATCTGGACCCTTTTGCCGCTTCTTTGGCGGGTGGGCTAACTTGTACGCTGCCGCAAACTGGAATGGATCGATGTACCACCGCAACTTCGACAGGGATGCTGACAAATTCTTTGATGATCCTTCAACAACCTTTGCAAATTGATCTCTTGAAGCGAGACAATCCTCACGCCCGTTTTCCAGAACAGCAAGTACATGACTGACCTGAACCGGGTCATCACCGACCACGAGCGCTCTGCCTTCATGTACAACCGCTACCACTTGTTCTTCTGGTTCAGCAGCATCTACGTCGTCTGCACTCGGATCTTCCTGTGGAAGTCGATAAACCCGTATCTTCTCCTGATAGTCAGCCAACCGCTCCGCTTTTTGTTCTAGTAGACGTTCTTCAATCTCATCCAAGAGAACTGCGGTCTCTTCTTCGTGACCAGTGGTATCAACAAGCATGACCGTTGCCAGACGACCAGCCTCAGGAACAATCGCTGCTACGGCGATCTCGCCCCCTGGAATCTCTCCAAGGTCTTCAAGAGTAAGCCCGAGTTTCCCGAGCCTCTGTTTTCCGGCCTTTGAAAGCTGCTCGCGAAAACTTGTGACAAAAGCCTTCATGCTAGGATCACGGAGAAGTTTTCCGTATTGAGAGCGATCAAAACTCGCTCCAAATTCCTCAGGATCAGCAATGCTTATCCACGCCACGGTTGTATCTGGAAATATGGTCTGGCTCGCTGGGAATGCAGGTTCATCAGCCCCTACAGAACCAACACAGCACACGACTACGTGAATCGCACACAGTGACCCGGCGAAACCCCTCAAAAGAAACCGAGGGGGCATTGTGAGGCACCAACGCTGTCTTCGATCGTTTGTAATACGGTCCACAGATCAACTCCTTTTGATTCTGACACCCTTGCGGCGACCAGACGTAACTCCGAAAACCAAATCCATACTGAATCCAACTGAACAACTCGCCAGCCCTTACAGACTAGAACTTTCCGATACAGAACCCGGAGTGTGTCAGGCTTTCCCATTTTTCTCAACATCAACTTTCCCGGGTAAACCTCATAAAAGGCGTGTTTTCAACTGCTTCTTTTTCCGTTTCATGGCCCTTTCAGGCAACCTGCGATCATAACATCTGACACACGGACACCATGATCCAGACACCCACCACCCAGATTGATAGGCTGAAGGCAAAGACAGTCTCACTTCGGGCCATACCTCGTTGGAAAACAAGACATGCCATCATTGTCATGAATCCATTGGCAGCAAGAAAAGTCGCCGCCTGAAGGCCACTTCTCATACCTGGCCCCCCAACGGCAACCAGAGACACCACGAGTGGGGGCCAAAGTATGATCGCCCCGTAACTCACCAGAACGATTCCCGCCTGGCCTATCCGATTGGGCGTTGTGAGTATCTTCAACCACCGAAACCGCCTCTTACGTGGTAGCAGATATTCCCAGCTCGAGACCACCCGATTCCCATCCAACAACGAGGCTGCTGGAATTGCTATCGCACCGAACACAATACTCGCAAGAATCTCATACCTCGGTATCGCCGACGTTGTCAAAAGTAACCATCCGACCATAGCCACAAGCAGTATCGCTATGGCAATCATTCGCACGCTTCTACGCCACTGTGACCGGACTGGAAGAATTCCAAGAAACCCGATCGATGAAAACACATCCTCTTGGTGCATCCCCGATACGGTATCGTCACGGAGCAGAATGCTTCCAAATGACTCCGAGTAGCCGCCTGAGAAAAAGCGTGTAGGAAACAGAAAAACGATACCTATGCATATCCATTCAACGATGAGGAGGAATGGAGTCGTCCAGACAAGCCATTGCGGCAAGAACAGAAAACTCCACCCAACTAAGGTGATGGCAGTCCATGCGGTTAACAACGTGCCGGAGTATGCATCGGCAATCAGAAAGCCTGAAATCAAAAAGGTAACAAGTGTTCCTGCGGTAAGAACAACGACCATTCCTCCTCCCCCGATTAGCCAAGGCAGCTGGTCCACTGCATCAATCGGCCGAAGCAGTGCCATAACAGTACATCCCGTAACAAGCCCTAAACTTGGCCAAAGGAGCCTCACGACTTGCCAAGATACTGCCTGCGGTAACGCCGAAGCTGACCGGGTGAAACCACCGAAGGCCCAACGCCTGGAATGGACCTGAAAAGACCATAGCGGAAAAGATGCGGGAACCTCACCAACGCCAATGGCAACCGCTGCTGTAAGAATGCCCCAGCCGAGCAGGGGAAGACCCAACTCAGTAGGTGTTACAAAAGCGGCACAGCCCGCCAGACACAGTGAAACCCATGATGCGGGGCGCAGACAATCGTGCCTGAGCCAGATCCTCATGACGGTAGAAATCCTCCCGGCCTGATCTTCAGAAGGCTCTCGATTCATGTTCTGCCACAACACAAATTATTTCCTGGGCCGAATTTCGCCCTGAACCCTCAGCGGCAGCCCAAGAATCCGAAGAAAACCTTCGGCATCAGTCTGATCATATGACCCGCCACCTTCCATCGAAGCAATCGCTGCGTCATAGAGACTTTCAGCACTTTCTCTACTTTTTACAAGTATGTTGCCTTTGTACAAGTTGAGTTCAACACTGCCTGTAACCGGCTGCTGGGCCTCTCGAATGAACGCCAGAAGGGCATCCATCTTTGCACAGTACCAAAACCCGTAATACACCGCCTCAGCAAACTCAGGTGACAGACGGTCTCGGAGATGAACCAGATCGCGATCGAGTGTCAACTGCTCAATAAAGCGATGTGATTCATACAAAAGAGTCATTCCGGGCGCCTCATACACTCCTCGGCTTTTCATTCCCACAAGACGGTTTTCGAGAATATCAATCCGGCCAATTCCATTTCGACCCCCAATCTCATTGAGTTTCAGCACCATTTCGTGAGACGGAAGCGGCTCACCATTGAGCCTCACAGGAACGCCGGACTCAAATTCAATCCGGACGGTCTCAACAGCATCTGCTGCTTGTTGTGGTGACACAGACATTCCAAAATCAACAAGTTCATAGCCATCTGTATCAAGTTCTTCCAAAAGACCCGCCTCATAGCTGGTATGCAGGCAATTTTCGTCAGAGCTATATGGTTTCGCTTTTGAAGCCTTCACAGGAATCGATTTTTCTTCACAGAATTCAATGAGTTCTTTGCGACCAGGAAAGCGTTCACGGAATGCTGCTATCCGCCACGGTGCAAGCACTTCAATCGACGGATCAATGGCCTCCGCAGCAAGCTGAAAGCGGCACTGGTCATTGCCTTTTCCTGTCGAACCGTGTGCAAAAACAGTTGCACCCTCAGCATGTGCAAGATCAACACAAACCTTACTGATAAGGGGCCGTGCAATGGATGTCCCAAGGAGATATGTCCCCTCATATCGAGCCTGCCACTGCATTGCCGGAAACGCGTAATCACGGCAGAGTTCCTCTCGAACATCTACGAGAATCGCTTTTTTTGCACCACAGTTGCGGGCCTTTTCAAGCGTCGCCTCTCTATCTTCACAGGGCTGTCCTAGATCGACATAGACACAAATTACTTCGTACCCTTGCTCAATCAACCAGCCCAGAATTACGGAGGTGTCAAGCCCACCCGAGTACGCGAGGACGCATTTCTTCATTCGTCATGTTCCTAAAAAGTGAATAGCCTATGGACCTTCGATACTCAAATGTGACAAAAATTTCCGCCGAGGCAATGCAGACCCATCAAGCCTGCTGACAATTGGAGGTAACACAGCAAAAACTGATCCGGGCAGCATGTTTCCATCCGTTTTTAATGTGTCGCTGTTCATACTTCATGCACCATCGCCATGTTGTGACCGCCCGCTCCAAACCCTATTCCGGCAACGAGCACGATTCTGTCACCTCGCTCAAGCCGTCCATCCTGCAACCCCCAGTCACAGACATGGCTCAACAACTGATTCACGTCAGCTCCCTCTGGGACTGCAACTGGCGTCACACCCCAATACATCGTCATCTGTCTGAGTGTAGCCAAATCATCGGTCAGGCCGATTGTAGGAACAGCGCCTCGGTGTTTCGATCGCGCGATAGCCGTCACACCACTCTTACTGGCGACAACAAAAAGTTTTGCATCAAGCTCGGCCGCGATTCGGCTGGCCCCTTCAACAACTGCCTGAGTAATTGGGTGAAGTCCATGCACCAGTTGCTGAGGTCGTGGCAAGAAGTCATTCCCGGCAGTACCAAGCCTACTTTTGCCAAGTAATTCTTCGAGGTATTGCCGTCGAGACTGCAGGTATTGCCGTTCTGTTGACTGTGCGATACGCCGCATCATTTCTACGACCCGTCTGGGATGGTCACCGATAGCCGTTTCTCCAGAGAGCATGCACGCATCAGCACCGTCAAGAATGGCGTTGGCTACGTCAGTCGTTTCAGCGCGAGTCGGACGCCGCGAATGCTGCATACTATCCAACATTTGTGTCGCTACGATTACCGGCTTTTGATATTGCTGACATACTCGAATGATTTTCTTCTGTACCATCGGCATACTTGCGACATCAATTTCAACCCCCAGATCACCACGGGCCACCATCACCACATCTGCTCCATCAATAATGGACTCAAGGTTCTCAAGGGCTTCTCGCTTTTCAATTTTGGCAACAACGCGAGCTGACGATTGCCGCGTCCGTAACAATTCCTTGAGAAGGTTGACTTCAACAGAGGAACGCACGAAGGAGAGGCTCACAAAGTCAGCCCCAACAGAAGCTGCCCATTCAGCATGTTTCCAGTCATCTGCACTCATTGCGGCAACCGACAGGTCGACTCCCGGTAGATTAACGCCCTGACGGCTCCGGATAACTCCACCTTGTACGACCCGACAACGTGCTTGATCGCTTGACATCTCTGCCACAACCAGACTGATTGTGCCATCAGCAAGCATAATCGAGTCGCCTACGGCCAACTCATCAACAAGAGTCGGGTAAGTCGTGACAAATTGGTCTGGCCGGTCACTTGATGCACCTCGAATAAAGTAGACATCTCTTCCCTCAACGCACTCAACACTGCCACCAGCAATCTCACCAAGCCGTAGTTTTGGACCTGCGAGGTCAACAAGAACACCGACCGGCCGTCCGACTTTATCCGAGACGTGCCGTATGGTGTTCACGGTCTCTGTATGCTCATGAATAGAACCATGTGCCATGTTCAGTCGGAAAACATCAACGCCGCCCTCGACAAGCGACTGAACACCTGCTTTCCCACTACTTGCGGGCCCTATGGTTGCAACAATCTTTGTCCGCACAGGGGCACCACGGGGAGACGGCCCGGACTCGTGGAAGGCTGTAGAACCGGGAATATCTTTCACAAAGTCCCTTTGCAGAGTGAGTGGTAAAACTGGCCAACAAAATTCCTAGTTTACCCTAACAAAATGGCCCCTAGCATGCTTCAAAGCTTTTTACCTCCAAATGAAACCACCGTGCGATGGACAAACTCGACCGAGCCCATTCAAATAAAATCCCGT
>JBDOMQ010000281.1:0-2284 GCA_039831725.1 Pirellulales bacterium | reverse complement strand
CAATTCGGAAACATCAAAAGGTTTACCTTTCTGCTTTTGATGGAAGAACGTCACCCCCGTTTGGTCAGACAGGGGTGGCGTTTTTTTGCTTACCAAACACCCTTCTGCAAATCGAAAAGTCCGTCTTTCGAGGATAGCCCAGTCATCGGCACTTTCGGACGTAACCCTCGCCAGGACCACCAAATGATCGGGTTGGTCGCTCGTTTCATGCCAATTCGCAGCACGCTCGCCTAATGAGCGATTGTCAACGAGAAAGCGCGGACTCACGCAGCGAATTTTGCAAATCGTGCAGTAACAGCGAAGTAAAATGGTTATGGTAGCCGAACATTATTCCGAGCATATTCCCTAGCTATTTTCCAACGTGTCACAGATGGAGTAACGTGGACACCTTGCTAGCTGTACTATCTTGAGACTCACTCCGAACACCAACCGTGATATGTTCAATTACATTCCTTGGGAACCATGAAAACAATGAATGAGTACGAACATGTACATCCGCCGGTTCCTTCAAAGACCCAGCTCCAGATAAAGGTGGAAGAGGGGAAGAAAAAAAACACCAATATTTTTCATGAATCAGCAAAAAAGCCCTCGCGAAGCTTTGGATTGAGTTTTGTAGCTCACGCGGTGCTGTTACTTGTTTTGGTATGCATAGGTCTCAAACAACCAGACGTAACGGAGCCTGTAATGATTGAACTATCAATGGCAAGCAGAGAAGATGAAATATCACTTGAGCCATTAGTCAGTATCAACTTCGAAGAAGTTACAAGCATCGATGCTGGTAATCTGAAAGAAACAGAGTTACCACAATCTTTATTCGAGCCTGACTTGACCCCGCCACCCACGAACCCAATACGTGATCTTGTGTTCAGACCAGAGAATCAGCCTGGAACAACGTCACTATCAAACATTAATCCTGCTAGCCTACTTACGAACCTACCACCTCAGAGAATAGGTGTGAACAATGATTCAATGACGGTAGGCAATCTATTAATGAGTAGTGCCGATGGCATTGGCACGGGTGGTCAAGGCCTTGCTGGCGATCTGGCGAGATTAGCAGGCTACGGAGCAAAAAAGGGATCGGTAACAGTATCCTTAATCTGGAACACAACAGACGACTTGGACTTACACCTGGTAAGAAGTGATAGGTTGCCGAGCCTTGGTTCCTACGAAAATCCCGACATGATCTATTACCGTAACCCGCACAATGGTTGGGGTCATTTAGATATAGATATGAATGTGCGTGCAGAGACAAACAAGCCAGTGGAAAACATATACATGTCTCAACTGGAACCAGGACGGTTCGGGGTCTACGTACACTACTACCGATCGTACACCCGTATGCCGTCAGTTAAATTCAGAGTCATAATACAGCGAGAGGGCGAAGAGAAACCACGAGTTCTAAATAGCACAGTCATTTTTTCGCACCACAACAATAGATCAAAAAAAGTAACTGAATTTAGGATACCGTGAGATACTAAGCATCTGCCTTCACTACAAAACGCCCACGAATGCACGCTGTCGCCAATCTTGCGACCGCACTCGTAGTTTCTCCAAATGCAACCCACTCCTCCCTGAGGCTCGCGGCGCGAATAGTCTTCCACCCCCACTGCGAAAGTGATTTCTTGTCGGCCCGTCCGGAGTTTCCCTATACCCGGCTTCAAATGCGAAAATATCCTTCTCAAAGAATTCATTCATTTGTATTTCACACAACAACTCCTTTCGTTTAAGAAGCCAGCCGATACGGACTTGTTTGATCAGCGGCAGCCGGAACAGGAGGCACCGTCGTAAAGATTGGTGTTGCTTGCCAGTGTCGTTCTGCAGCAGCAAGAACGTTGTCTGGAAGTTCTACTTCGCGACAGTAGTAGTTCGTGTCATAGAACCCACCGGGGATGGCATCACAAAACGCCTCTGCATCACGACTGTTTCTGAACCAACGTGTAAGAACCGAATCTTCTTCTGGTGTCCGATAATCAACCTTCCAAAAAATCATGGGCTTTATCCTTTTCACTGTTTGCGTTGATTTAACTAACTCACAACACCACGACGTACGGGTGAAAAAGTGTCTAGTTCTGACTTGAAGAGGAGTAGCCGAAATGCGCACAGCCCGGTTGTTCAACTCCTGAGGCTACTCCTGAACTATCTCTTTCTGTTATCCAAAAAGCGATACACATTATTTTCCAGGGCAAACTTTCTTTGATTCGCGTAGTGGACAAATGAGAAAACAACTACGTTTACTTGGAATGACACTTCTCGCTGCGCGTTTCGGACAATTGCTTAGGCCGGC
>JBDOMQ010000041.1:4536-10941 GCA_039831725.1 Pirellulales bacterium | reverse complement strand
CAGGTGGCACAAGACATCGCGGTCCAGCAGGAGTTGAGCAAGACAATTCTGGCTCAACAATTAGCTGCCTTGTCCAGTGACGATGCTGTTGAATCACTTTCAGACACGCGCCCCAAAACACAGACCCCGAGTGGACTTCAACGGCCGTTTACATCAGGCAATGCCGTAGGCTATCAGCCCATCATTACGACACTTCCTGAAGGAACGAATCTCCAGGCGATGGCGGTCATTTCAGCAAACAGAAAGTATGTCCGAATTACCTCGACGCCATTATTCTCTGGAGTTGGGCAGGTTACTACTTTCAATTATTCCAGCGGTGCTGGCGGAACAGGGGGTGCTGGTGGCGGCGGAATGGGTGGTGGTGGTATGGGCGGTGGTGGCATGGGCGGCGGCGGCATGGGCGGCGGCGGAATGGGCGGCGGAATGGGCATGGGCGGTGGCGGCATGGGCGGCGGCGGCATGGGCGGCGGCATGGGCGGCGGCGGAATGGGCGGCGGAATGGGCGGCGGAATGGGCGGTGGCATGGGTGGCATGGGTGGCGGCGGAATGGGTGGCGGAATGTTTTAGTTCGCGAATCCACCACGAGGTTATCGGTCGTGACAAACCTCATACGTCGTTACTGGCCAGATTAATCTTTTTGTACAATCGATCTCATCACTGAGTGCTCTTTGGGGCATGCCGTTTCAACAAGTCCACAAAACGTACAAGAGCACTCCTGTTCATTAATGAGACTATTCGAATGGCGAACTTTGGAGTAATTCTTGTAGCAGCTGGAAAAAGCAGCCGATTTGGTGACGCTAATTATAAAAAACCCTTTGCTCCACTAGCTGGACGATCCGTTTGGTTGCACGCTGCAGAGAAATTCCTCGACCACGATGATGTGAAACAGGTTGTCATCGTGATTGCTCCGGAAGACCGTGAGTACTTCATGGATAAATTTGGTGCTGACATTGCATTCCTCGGTATCAAAGTCGCTGAAGGTGGAAAGCACCGATCAGACTCTGTCTTCAGCGGTTTCGCTGCATTGAAGAAAGAAATTGAGTTTGTTGCAATTCATGATGCCGCTCGGCCTTGCCTTGCCGCCCGATGGATCGATGATGTATTCAAGAAAGCCGTTACGACGGGAGCTGCTATTTTGGCGACACCTGTTGTAAGCACACTCAAGCGAACGGACGAGCAGCAGTGCATCGAAGATACGGTCGACAGGACGAATCTTTGGGAAGCTCAGACGCCTCAAGTATTTAGCCGTTCATTACTTGCCGACGCCTTTGGGAAAGACACACAGCGAACCGCTACAGACGAAGCGCAAATGGCTGAGGCAGCAGGACACTCAATAACAGTGGTGCCTAGCTCACCAATGAATATAAAAATCACCTCAAAAGAAGATCTTCGTCTCGCTGAACAGATCTTAAAAGTGCTACCGAAGCCGAGTTTGAACAACCAGGCTCATCCCTTTTCAGGGAGTGACATCTGGCGGTAGTTCAAAACCCACCAATCAAGGCCTATGTCCAAAAACCTTATTACTGATTTTACGGAACGCGGATTAGTACATCAAACCACAGACACTGACAGTCTGCACGACTGGCTTGCAACACCCGGCAGGCGAATCTACGCCGGGTTTGACCCAACTGCAGACAGTCTTCATGTCGGACATCTTGTGGCTATTATTCTACTAAGAAGAGTGGCGAGTGCTGGCCACGAACCTATTGCGCTTATTGGCGGCGCTACTGGTATGATTGGTGATCCAAGCGGGCGAAGCGAAGAGCGAAATCTTCTCTCGCACGAGGCACTGGAAAACAATATTACCGCCGTTGGAGATCAGATAAAGGGTCTCCTTGAATCAACCAATCAGAAGATTCATATTGTTAACAACGCCGATTGGATGCGGGGCGTCGGATATCTGGAATTCCTTCGTGATGTGGGCAAGCATGTACCACTCTCCCAAATGCTTGCAAAGGATTCAGTAAAAAGTCGCCTCGATCGTGAAGGTGGCCTGTCCTACACCGAATTTAGTTACATGCTCCTTCAGTCCTGGGACTTCGTGCACCTAGCAGATGAATACGACTGTTGCGTCCAAATTGGCGGTAGCGACCAATGGGGCAATATCACTGCAGGTATTGAACTTGGGCGGCGATTACGAGGCCTCAATCTACATGGAATTACATGCCCACTGTTGACCAAGGCTGACGGCTCGAAAATGGGCAAAACTGCAAGCGGCGCAGTATGGCTGGACCCCTCACGAACAAGCCCTTACCGTTTCTACCAGTACTGGATGAACCTCAGCGACAGTGATGCACAGACATGTCTACTCAGGCTCACTGAACTGCCACTCGAGGAATGTCAGTCGCTCATACAAGAACAGGAAACAAATCCTGCTGGTAGAGCGATGCAGCGACGGCTCGCAGAAGAACTCACTCAACTTGTCCACGGCCCCGTTGGTCTCCATACAGCGCAACAGGCTACCGCCGTTTTTTTTGGGGCAGCGATCGACAACCTTACCGACGAGGCACTGACTGAAATTTTTGCTGACGTTCCAAGCCATCAATTCTCCTTCGAGACGCTCTCTGGTGAAGGGCTTCTTCTTATAGAGGCGATGACAGCCACGAAACTTGCCGCAAGCCGGTCAGCAGCTCGTCGCACGATCGAACAAGGCGGAGCATACATAAATAACGTCAGAGTATCCGATTCGACGCATCGCATCACCACTACCGATTTGGCTGGAAGAACAGCTCTCGTATTGCGATCTGGAAAGAAATCATATGCCCTCGCACGATTCGAATGAAAAGTAGTTCCGGCAGATACCAACTCCAACCTAACAGACGAACGAGACACACATAAATACTAGGAGCCTCTCCTGATGTCATCAAAAAAGCTCGCCATACTCATTACAGTGACACTTTTGGCGGGGTTTCTCACGGATGTCATGCACGCCGAAGTACCCAAATCGGCAAATGAAAAAGTCTCATTGAAAGACCGACTCGTCACCGGCTTACGGGCAACACGACCCGAAGACATCGAGTATTGCGAACGAGTTGCGAATGCCACCCGCACAGGAAAACTGCCGACAAAAATTGTCGACTCAACATACTTTTGGGCCACTGCAAAAAAGGTGGACTACCCACTCCCTGCTTTCGCAAAAGCTCTTGAGCTACAATGCCAGAGACTTGGCATTAGTTGGTAGGTACACCACGAGTTTGATCATTGACATGCTGCTCTTGAATGGGCAACTTTATCACCACATAGTTTGAATTTCTGTATGACGTCTTTGGTGGTCGAGGCATGGCAACAAAACTTTTTAGTGGCGCAACAACAAAGCTAGCACCATAGACATGTGCCACTTGGTTCAGTCGCGACACGCCTAAAACACATGTGCTTCGGGCCATGTTTTTGATTGTCCCATCATAGGAGAAGCAATCAATGATTCGCTGCCGCCATTCCAGAATCGAAACAGGGTCTTGTGGCACATTTTTCCACGCAACAACCTCTGGCCGTTGAGCCCGCCAGAGAAAACTTGATGCACCGCGTGGCGTCAGAAAACAGTCCGTTGGGGACGTCTCTTCTTGAATCCACTGACACACATCTTCCCATGAATCAGCATCAATGAGTTTATCGCCTCGCGAAATACAATGGTCGGTGAGTGGCGGCCAATGCTTTGATTGAATAAACGAATCGTATGCAAAGAAGGTGAGGACTAAGGGAACCAAACAAGTTTGTTTCACAGTCTGTTGAATTCTTGATTCAGACAATTGTATTGAAAAAAGAAACTGAGTAAGCAGGACACAAAGCCCAAGGGGAAGAAGACCATCCGCGAGCCGAAACCAATAAAAACGTAGCATTCCGTAAACAAAAGACGGGGCGATCGATTCAAACAAACTCATTGCAAATCCGACAGAAGACAGCATCGCTGCCGCCAGAACAATCGCCAGACCTCGTGACCGCTTTGCCTCAAAAGGTAAGGCTGCATAAAGACATCCACAAAACATGATCGCGAGTAGATGCCTGGCAACGAGTGCCTCCTGAAATGATCGAGGAAGAAGATGATGCGGTAATCGATCAACTACATACACCGCGGCTGCCTGATTACGAACACCGACAGAAACCCCGGTGGAGATTTGTGAAGCTGGCCATAAGCCAACAAATGCTAGGCATATCCCTCCGGTGACACACGCAAGAGCGAGCGGCTTGAAAGAGTGGATCCGAGGTTGATTCCTCACCACCTGGCCGAAAGCGAAGATGCCAACGAGAATCATCATCCATCCTCCTACCAATGGATGAAACGCCGTCGCCATGCCACTTAACAGCCACGCCAAGGCCCAGCGTCCACGTACAGCTTCACCCCAGGCAGCCAGAACGAGAGCCCATGCAAAAACTTTTGCTTCACACCCCCCAATCAGCCACTCTCCAGCCATGGTGGTGTAGCGGGCCGCCAGGGAAAAGACTGCCCCTGCGAACAAACGATGCATGCGAGAGGACAGAAGGGGCCATACAGCATGGCGAAATCCTACTGCTAACACCAACCAGCCAGCCCATCGCCCCACCCAAGCTGCTGTAGAGAGTGTAAATGACGCCGCCAGAGGGCCAAGGAGATAGAAAAAAAGCCCGTGTGCTTCTCCTGAATTGAGAAAAAAATCATTCCCGCACCATTCCGGATTAAAAGAGTGACGAGCTTTTGCCAAATAATACCCTTCGTTTACGTCAGGTGCCGGCCAGGCTCCAGCCACTGCAAAAATAGCTCCGAAAATCCCAACTTCAACTGCCGCAAACAGCAGTGAACTCATGTTCTGATAGCGAGCACCTTTCCCATCCATCTAAGCCACCTTCAACTTTACGGTGTCGTGTTGACAAATACTGTGCAGTCAATATGCCAGCGGTTACGTTACCCTAATAAGCTTAGAAGCTTCGTATCATCCTCACTCGTGAGTAGAAACAGATGACTAGCAAGACGCCATTCCGTCCCGCCGGCCAAAGTGGCAAGGACCTCCGTACTTTACTCGAAAACCGCCCTGTTACGATTATTGGGGCGCCATTTCCGTTGGCAGCGAAAGAGATCGAGCGTCAGGGGTTTCCAGCAGTCTATCTTTCTGGGGCTGCACTCTCAGCCGGACTGCTAGGGATTCCCGACATTGGGCTTATTCCCTTCGAAACATTGGAGCACCAAACATCACTGCTCACAAAAAACGTCACCATACCTGTCATTGTTGATGCAGATACGGGCTACGGTGACATACCTACCATCGAAAATAATATTTCTCGCCTCGAAGCCGTTGGGGCAGCGGCAATTCAAATTGAAGACCAAATAACTAATAGACGATGTGGGCATCTCAATGGCAAGCAGGTCATTTCACAAAGTGAAATGACTGAACGAATTCATGCTGCCTGTGAAGGCAGGCAATCAGCAGACACCATTATCATTGCTCGCACTGATGTTCGGGGAGTCACTTCCATGAAGGACTGCCTTTCCCGAATGAAGGCGTACCATGTCGCTGGCGCTGATTGGATTTTCCCTGAGGCGTTGCACAGCAAAGAAGAGTTTTCTGAGGCAGGACGGCTCCTTAAAGAACTCAAAGTACCAGGACTTGCGAATATGACTGAGTTTGGGCACAGCCCACTTTTATCTCGTAAGGAACTGAATGGTCTTGGCTTCGCAGCGGTACTCTACCCCGTCACCCTTCTCCGGCTGGCAATGAAAGCAATTGAAGTTGGGCTTGGTGTTCTCGCGCAGGAAGAATCCCAGCACTCTCTTCTCGACTTAATGCAAACACGAGAGAAGCTCTACGACTTACTGGACTACGACCCTTCACAACCTCGCATCAAAACTCCACCGCATAGTTGACTGCCCTCAACCAAGTTACCGTCCCTTGCTATTCAATACCGTCAAGAAGCAACGACACTCCTCGCAATATAAACATCACACATGCCTAATCCATCACCTGATCAAAAAACCCGTGAGGATGGACTCGCCGGTGTCACGGCAGGCCAGACCAGCATCTGCTCACTCGACGAGACCCTGCGATACCGAGGGTACGCCATCTCAGACCTTGTGCATTGCAGCTTCGAAGAAGTCGCGTTCCTCCTGTTGTGGGGTGATCTCCCTACAGTGCATGAGCTTGAAGCTTTTACCGCACGGATTCAGCAGGCTGCGCAGTCAATACCTCTACCGGTTGTGAGTTGCTTTCAGAGACTTGCCGAGAGTGCACCCCAGTCTTCAGTTATGGATGTGCTTCGAACTGGCGTGAGCATCCTCGGGCAACTTGAGTGTGACAATGGGACTGAGGAATTACTGCATGATTGCGACCTCTCCCAAGAACGCAATAAGGCTGAGAGGCTTCTGGGCCAGATCCCTGCTTTATTGACTATTTGGATTGACTGCCTTCGTAATAGACAGCCCTCTCCGTGGCCCAACAA
>JBDOMQ010000041.1:0-4526 GCA_039831725.1 Pirellulales bacterium | reverse complement strand
TCAACACGACATTGATTTTATACGCAGAGCATGAATTCAATGCCTCGACGTTTGTGGCTCGTACTGTTGCCTCTACCGGGTCTGATATGCACTCCGGAGTGGCTGCAGCCATCGGAACGCTTAAAGGCCCGCTCCACGGCGGAGCTAACGAAAAAGTCCTCCATCAACTTATGGATATCGGGGTGCCAGAAAATATTGAGCCATGGCTTGCTCGGAAATTAAACGAACATGAGGTTGTTATGGGGTTCGGGCACCGTGTCTATAAAACGGGTGATATTCGGGCAAATCTTTTAAGTGACGCATGCCATCGCCTGATCCACAGCGATTCATTGTTCGAACCGCACCATAAAATAGAAAACCTTGCACACCAGCTGGAACAACTGATGCTTGAAAAAAAAGGGCTCCACCCGAACCTCGATTGGCCAGCTGCCCGTGTCTATCACGCCCTCGGGCTACCTATCAATCTTTTCACACCGCTCTTTGTTGTTGCGCGCGTGAGTGGATGGACTTCGCACATTCTTGAACAAATGGGCAACAATCGCTTGATCCGACCGCTGGCACACTATGTCGGCCCATCTCCGCGACCATATGTCGCCATAAAGGATCGCTGAGAAATCATGCCCCCCTACCGAAGGCTCACTGACTGATCGGGAGAGGGGGTGCGACGGGCTGAAGCTCCATCTGCTGGAACACCGTCAACCATGGCCTGGACAGTAACCACAGGCACTGCACCATCACCTAAGTCGGTTGTTATTGTCAGTTCCCGTTCAACTCGTCCACCAACATCTCCGGCCTGAAATGTTACTGGTAGAATATGAACCTTTGCAGGAGTCTCTTTCGCAGGGCAACTCAAACAGCCATCGTTGCAGACAATCCCGGTAACACAGAACGGTCTGTTGGCCCGCACGACGATATTCTTTGTGACGCTTCCTCCTGGCAAAACATTCCCCAGTGCAAGAAGTTGGGGACTTACGGTTACTTCGGCCACAACACGCCCTTCAACATCCATCGGAATCTGTGAAGCTCTCGGGTCGTTCGTGACCAGAATCAATTGATCATTGATATAACCAGCTGGAGCATCTGGTTTGAGTCGAAGTGTCAAGTCATATGCAGATTGAGAGCCTGTATGCTGAGGCTGAGACAGCAAAACTTCAAAATTGACATTCGCACTACGAACATCTGTTATCTCCCAGGGAGTAGCGCCCATATGCGTGACACGGACAACTTGCTCTGCTCCTCGCCCAAGGTCAACATTTCCCAGATTGACTGACGCAGGTTCAAACGTGACATCTCCCCGAATATTTCCTGCCACTCGCAACTGTACTTCTGCATAAAACGGTTGATCAAAAGTAACAGTGAGTGTCGCGCCATGTTGGCCAAGAAACGTTCGCGTATTAAACGCAGCAACAATTTCACCGGTTTCATGTGTCTCAATTAATTTTTTTGTGATCGCCGGTTGAGTACAGCCGCAACTCGTACGGACGCTACTTACGTGAACATCCTCTTCGTATAAATTTCGATAAACAAAGCGAAATTCTGTTTTAGACCCTTTTGCCACCGTCCCGAAATTATGACTGGTCACCGAAAACATTTTCTCTGCCCATTCCTGGCCAGAGGCAGGCACCGCCAATAAGGCCGTTCCGAGCAGCGCGATCGGTACCAGGAAAGACATACCGCGAGTCTGACACAGTTTGGGTTTTGGTAATCCAATAAGTGCTGGCTGTCGAAACATTGCTCTACCACGTGTGCAAAAAGCTACCGACACAAAACGCCATCTTTTCATAAGAAAGACTACGGGGTTCATATTCACACCGTCAAATCAGAAGGGTTTCTGGCACTGTGAACTTTAGTCAAAGTGCATCCGAGGACGAACCCGATTATGAATTAAATTACCGGCTTTCTCATCTGTTTTCTCAAAGAAACTCCAGTTTTCCAACCATCTACGTCGGCAAAACCGACACAAATGGGCAAGTTTCCACCTCGAGAACAGTAGCCGACGTATACTGGTAAGGAAGGTTGATTCTGGTGGTTAGGCGAAAAGGCTTTTCCACTACAATTGATTCCAATTGGAAGAAACGAAAATCATTTTGTTTCTTTGGAAGTGTTTTATTTCCCTTTCGATATGGGGGCGTACTGGTTTCGACCGGATTGTAAGAGGTTCAGATCGCGTGTCGTGGTTGGTCGGCAGGCCACGCTAAAAGTCGACCACAGCTTCAATTGCCGAAGCTCAGTTTTCTCTGGCAGCTTAGTTAAGTTGCTCCGAGCGATGGCCCCAGTCGGAAGGGCCTACCAATCGGTCGCCAAATCCGACTCGTCCTGTTTCATCGCCTAGTACGGGCAGGACTAAATTTGTTCCGGGCTGGTGAAGGCAACACCCTGTCGGCCGGGGGTGTCTTCATGAGATTTAAATTGACCGAATACACACGTAGAAGTTTGTTCTGAAACGTCACGGGACGCGGGTTCGATTCCCGCCGCCTCCACTAGGGCCAATTTGCGAGAGATCGCAAATTGGCCTTTTTCTTGAGTACGTGCGAATAGAAACACATGAATCGTTCGTGGTTCGGATTGTTTCGATGAGGATAGCCGTTTCTCATTTGGCTCCTTCAGGTCTGGCGTACTTCAGATTAGCTCTAGCAATCCACCTCAACGTGCCACAATTCCTCAAACCTTTTCCCTGCGATCTTTGCAGTCACTACGAGTCATGCGGGCGAAGAACAGACTCGATTTTCCTATTTTGTGCTACACATACGGCACGATCAATAAGAAATAAGTTCAAAGTTCAACTCGACCTTGATAGCCTCTAACAATTGCTCAGTGAGACACCTAACCAAAGAAAGTAACACCCCTTGATGACTGACACGTCGCCAATAGCCATCGTTCTTGCCGCTGGAAAGGGTACTCGCATGAATAGCGACCTGCCTAAGGTATTACATGAGGCCGCTGGCAAGACTCTGCTTGCATGGGTTCTTGATGCCCTGAACGACGCCGGGTGTCAGGAACAAATTGTTGTCGTTGGCTATGGCGGAGACAAGGTACGCGCACATGTGGGAACAAGGACGGGGGTTCAATTCGCTGTTCAGCAAAAGCAGCTTGGAACTGGTGACGCCGTCCGCGCCGCAGTTCCGTCAATAGAATCAACTCTCGCCACGGGTGCCCGTTCTCGGCCTGTTGTCATCGTCTGTGGTGACTCACCCTTGCTACGCCCTTCCAGTATCCAACGTTTACTCGACGCTTTTCAGTCCACGGGTGCTGCGTGTCTTCTCGGAACAGCAATCACAGACGACCCAAGCGGGTTGGGCCGTATCGTGCGCGACGCAGACAAAAAGTTTGTATGTATCACCGAAGAGAAGGATGCAACTGCAAGTGAGCGGCTGATCCAAGAAGTCAACATGAGCACCTATGTTTTCGCCGCCGACCAGTTACTCAAGGCCCTGGAGCAGATTAATACTGATAACGCGGCTGGAGAGTACTACCTCACCGATTGCCCAAAAGTACTTCTTGACGCAGGTGAACTAGTCGATGCAGTTGCCTGTCTTGACCCGAGTGAATCACTATCAGTCAACACACCGCAGCAACTGGAAGTTGTGGCAAAGGCTCTTCGACAATTGCATTAATAATTGACATATCGTTCTTGCGTCCACGAAATCCGTCTTGCCCGGCAGAGAGTGCCAATCCTTGAACATCTGCCCCAATACCTTAAAAGGGTGTTGGATTAACTCACTTTTTCTCTTCTTACAGCTCCGAGATCACTCATGAATGATTTAAAGATTTTTAGCGGGCTGGCAAACCCTTCTTTAACTCAGGACATCTGCCGCTATCTCAATCTTCCGATGGGCAAAATGTCGATCGGTAGATTTCCAGATAGAGAGATCTCTTGCAAAATTGATGAGGACGTTCGAGGACGAGACATTTTTATCGTTCAGCCAACATGCCCACCAGTTGACGAACACCTCATGGAACTGCTGGTCATGATCGATAGTTTCAAGCGAGCAAGTTCGTACCGAATCACGGCAGTGATTCCATATTTTGGCTACGCAAGGCAGGATCGAAAAGACGCGGGCAGAGTCCCTATTACTGCCAAACTTGTAGCCAACTTGATTACACGCGCGGGTGCGGATCGTGTGCTTGCAATGGATCTTCATGCGGCTCAGATTCAAGGATTTTTCGATGTTCCCGTAGACCACTTATACGCCGCACCTGTACTCAATAATCACTTGCAATCGATCGATTTGCCATCTGATGATTTGATCGTTGTGAGTCCTGACGTCGGTGGAATCAAACGGGCAGTTGGCCATGGTCAAAGGCTCAATGCTCCTCTGGCAATTGTTGACAAAAGGCGGGTGAGTGCCGACACAACAACAAGTGCAAATATCATTGGTGCCAGTGTTGAAGGAAAAGTTGCCCTCATGTTCGATGACATGATAAGCACAGCCGGATCTATCTGCTCTGCAGCCGAAGTACTTCATAATCATGGTGCCAAACAGATTTTTGCCGCGGCAACCCACGGACTCCTGGTCGGACCAGCT
>JBDOMQ010000132.1:0-2291 GCA_039831725.1 Pirellulales bacterium | reverse complement strand
TTGCCCATGGTGGGCTGCGTTTCACGCAAGGCTATAACACTGCCCGGTGTTGGCCGACCCGCGGTGCACTGCTCACTGGCTATTACGCCCAATCAATTCGTCGAGATAAATTACCTGGTGTAAAAGGCGGAAACCGTAATCGACCAGCCTGGGCGAAACTTCTTCCCGAGCGACTCGCTGCCGCCGGGTACCGTTCCTATCACAGTGGGAAGTGGCATGTTGATGGCGAACCCCTTGAGCAGGGGTTTGCACACTCTCTGCGCATCGGGAGTGGTCAGAATGATTTTTTTGATCCGGCTGGTATCACTGTCGATGGGAAGCCTGTCGAAGAAACAGATCAATTCTATGTGACCACAGCAGTTGGTGAGCATGCAGCAGCGTGTCTTCGTGAACATGCAGAACAGCACGGCGACAAACCATTTTTCAGCTATGTTGCGTTTACGTCACCACACTTTCCTTTGCATGCACCACAAGACATTATTGAAAAATATAAGTCTCGGTATCAGGCAGGATGGAATGTCGTGCAGCAAGCACGGTACAAGCGGCTTGTTCAAAGTGGCATAATCAATGCGCCACTTGCGGCGATGGAAGAAGACCTCGGTCCTCCGTATAACTTTCCAGATGCACTGGAAAAACTCGGCCCTGGCGAAGTCAATCGCCCACACCCGTGGCAGAGTCTGACGCCGGAACAGCAAGAGTTTCAAGCGACCAAAATGGCAATCCATGCTGCCATGATTGACGCAATGGATCAGGCAGTTGGCGAAGTCATTAAACAGCTCGAAGCAATGGATGCGCTCGATAACACACTGATTTTCTGCCTGAGTGATAATGGTGGATCAGCTGAGATTATGGTTCGTGGCAAGGGGCATGACCGACAACTCCCAGCCGGTTCTGCAGGCACCTATCTCTGCCTTGGACCGGGCTGGTCCAGCTGTGCCAATACTCCCTTCCGTCGCCATAAGACCTGGGTTCATGAAGGAGGTATTTCGACCAGCTGGATTGTGCATTGGCCAGATGGAATTCCATCAAAGAGTGCACTCCGCGAACAACCAGTCCATGTCATTGATATCGTTCCAACGGTGCTTGAGCTGGCAGGTGTCGAACCCACAAAAGAGCATTCCGGTGAGGCTGAGCCACCGCTGCAGGGTCGAAGCTTTGTGCAATGCCTCACAGACCCTACTGCACCACCACCACATGAAACATTGTGGTGGTGTCACGATGGACATCGGGCGGTTCGACAGAACAACTGGAAACTTGTTGCTGCCCGCGATGAGCCATGGGAACTTTATGATTTGTCGTCAGATCGAACGGAACAAAACAACGTCGCGTCAGCGCACCCAGAGCATGTCAAACAGCTTGAGAATGATTGGAATGAGATTGCAACGCAAAACCAACGACTTGCCGATCTGGACGGCAAGAATAAACCTCAGGGAAAGCCGAAAAAGAAAAAGCCAGCTGCCAAAAAACCTGCTCCAAAAAAACAGGCAGTGAGTCAAACTGGTCAGAAGCAGAATGCACAGACAGGTACACCCGGCTCGTCTCCACCTAATGTTGTAATCATCTTTACCGATGACATGGGCTATGCTGACCCAGCCTGTTATGGAGGAACGTATGCCCCAACACCAAACATCGACAGGTTAGCGAGGGAAGGAATCAAGCTGACTGACTTTCATGTTGCCCAACCTGTTTGCTCGGCATCCCGAGCAGCACTACTCACCGGTTGCTATCCCAATCGTATCGGGATTCATGGCGCATTAAGTCCGAGAGTGACACATGGTCTTTCGACTGAGGAGACGACGCTGGCCGAGTTGTTGCGATCACGGGGATATCGGACAAGCATGGTCGGCAAGTGGCACCTTGGCCATCATCGTCAGTTTCTTCCAACACGACATGGCTTTGATGAATATTTTGGATTGCCATATTCCAACGATATGTGGCCGTACCATCCAAGTGCAAAGCCGGGTACGTATCCACCGCTCCCGCTGTTTGAAAATGAAAAAGTCATTGATAAGGAAGTCAGTCCGGAAGATCAGACAACGCTAACCAAGCGATACGCTCAACGTGCTGTCGATTTTCTCAAACGTGCCGGCACGCAAAAAGATGGTCGCCCCTTCTTTCTTTATCTGGCGCATTCAATGCCACACGTACCACTTTTCGCAAGCACGAGTTTTCAAGGGAAAGCTGCTGGTGGTCTCTATGGTGACGTTGTTGCAGAGATCGATGCTTCCGTTGGATCGGTGCTCACTACGCTTGAGGAGACTGGACACCTTGATGACACCCTTGTGCTTTTC
>JBDOMQ010000325.1:0-10994 GCA_039831725.1 Pirellulales bacterium | reverse complement strand
TTTGCAGATCATCTTGTCACACATGACCAGTATATCTTTGAACAAGACTTTTGGGATCGCCCGCCATATAAACAGTTTCGAGCTGATCAGATTTCGATGTGGCATCATAAGTTGGGACGATTTTTTGAGCTCGGCACCCTGTACACAGTTCTCGCGGGCATGCTCAATATGCTTGTTATCTATGATGCATGGGCGGGGCCGATGCACCCGTTCGTGAAGAAAGAAAAATCGACTGTGAATCCAGATGAAGAAAATAATGACGGCACAGCAGCATGAGTAAGAACACACTTTCTTAGATGCCCTATCATGATGAAGATCTTCAAGGGATATGAATAATGGATTTTAACAACATCATCGTGTTTGCACTTTTTCTCGAAAATATACCGATGCTCTTTTTTAGCCTGCCCTTGATTGCGGCAGCCAGCGTGGTATTTGCGGCAACGCACCACGAATCACCACCAGTTATCTGGAGGGCAACTGCTGAATGGGCAATGTGGTTGGTTGGTATTCTTGGCGTGGTACTTCTGGTTGTCTTTATTGTGAGTTACTTAGCGTAATGTCACGTATCAGCCACTGTGGACACGGACTTTTCTTTGATCGCCAGGCGGCGTAATTGCCCGCAGGCAGCATCAATTCTGGAGCCTTTCCGCCTTCTAGTCTGGACATTGACGCCCGCATTACGAAGGACATCAAGAAAACGCTCACGGGATTCATCGGTAGGTTCTTCCCATGGAAGACCGGCAACCGCGTTGTATGGAATGATATTCACCAAGGCTGCTCGTTTGCCTAAAAAGCGAGCTAATGCTCGTGCATTATCAGGAGAATCATTGAGATTTCCTAGTAATACATACTCAAAGGTAAGACGACGGCCAGACGTCTCCCAATACCGATCTGCAGCTGCCAGAATCGCATCAATGCCAATCGATTTATTGACAGGAACAAGTTTTGTTCGTAGCAGATCGTCAGCAGCATGGATGGATACCGCAAGGTGATAGCCAGGATTCTCCTCGCAGAGTCTGTCAATTGCGGATGGTAATCCAACAGTGGAAATAGTGATTCGCCGTTGTGAAATCCCGAGCCCCTCAGGATTTTGTGCGATTGCAAGAGCAGGTAATAAGCGATCAAGATTTGCAAGTGGTTCACCCATTCCCATTACAACAATATGACTTAACCGTTCGTCCTGTGGTAGTAAGCGTGTGAGGCGTAGTAATTGCTCTACAATTTCTCCAGTCGTCAGGTTCCGAATCACTCCGTCGAGACCACTTGCACAAAAAACACAACCCATGGCACAACCGACCTGTGATGAAATACAAACCGTCCGTCGAATTCCATCGCGCAAGAGTACACATTCGATCTGTTGGCCGTCCTGCAGTTGCAGTAATAACTTTTCTGTCCCATCTTCAGCAACTTGATGACGAGCAACACGAGTCGTCCAAATCCTTATCTCAGAATCTAATTGCAACCTGAGAGTACTTGGCAGATCGGTCATATCAGAAAAAGATTCTGCTCGTCGCGCATGAAGCCAGCGATAGATCGCCTTCGCCCTCCATGCTGGCTGACCTGCGCTGGAAAGCCATCCCGGCAGATCAAAATCGGGATCAAGCACATGCGGTTGGTTATTTGGCTGGGCCGGTATTAACGTGAGTGGAGTCGTATTAGGCGGCATGAGTCATTTCCGGTAAAAGACCGACTGGCGTGAGGTCGGAGAAGCATGTAAAGTGCTAGTGAAAGGGAGAACATTCTCCATCGTTTTCTATCCTTCTGAGAATACTAATCGTCACCAATGAGCCAGCAGCAATTTGAAGAACGAACGAAGTGGGTTTATGACGAACAGGCTTTTCCAGTCTGGAATGAGTCGTTTGACAAGGATGACCGCACTGAGATGATTCGGGAAGATCTTTGGGCAGGTCGTAGTATCTCAATTTTGTTGGCCTCTCTGGTCGCAATTGGTCTGATTCTGGCTGGAATTACCATTAGCTTTGTAACGAACTGGCAATAGTCGTGGCTCAGAGTTGGTAGGAACGCTCTTTTTTCTACTGGTCGTTCACTGAGTACTCTACCATGTGATCGTTCTGGAACAGGATTGCATTGAGTCTTTATTCTAGATGACAAACAAAACCCTTTGACGAAATTGTGAGGGTGTATAAGCCCAGGACCAGCGGATTTGTCACAATCTTTATCTGGCCGTCAGTCAGTACATACTATGGAGCATTACAAGTCATTACAGGCAGGCGCAACGGACGAACTGGTACTCGATGCACCTGCCAAGCTGAATCTCTCATTGGCGGTTCTTGACCGTCGTCAGGATGGTTTCCATGAGATTGAGAGTCTCATGGTTCCAATCTCTGTGTCAGATCGGCTGCATGTGCAGCGAGCACCAGCGGGCGTATTCTCTCTTGAAGTTACGTTTGCTGGAAAAATTGGATGTGAAACGGGTCAGTCTCTTGCGCGCGATGTTCCTGAGGATGAAAGTAATTTGGTACTCCGTTCAGCCCGTCTTCTGGCTGAACGGGCAAATTGTGATGCTGGTCTCATGATTCGTCTCGAGAAGCACATTCCGTCTGGTGCCGGTCTTGGTGGCGGATCAAGTGACGCTGCAGCTACTTTTCTTGCGGCAGTGAAACTGTGGAATCTTGATTGGTCCTTGGATCAGCTTGCTACGTTATCTGCAGAACTTGGGAGTGACATTCCTTGGTTTTTCTCGGGAACGGCTGGTGTTGTTGGTGGACGAGGCGAACAGGTCACGCCGGTAGATGGCATTCCGGCATACGATGTCGTGATTGCCTGCCCATCAGAAGGTCTTTCAACAGCACAGGTATACGCGGCGTGTAAGCCGGATGCTCAGCGTCGTGGTGAAGCTGCAGCGCTGGCCGCAGCCTTGCAGGGAGACTCACTTCGCCAAGCTCTCCCTCTTATGCACAATAGTCTTCAACAACCAGCCCAAGATCTTGCGCCATCAGTGAATCGTTTGCTTACGGATATGGCAAATCACAATGCATTGCATCCGATTCTTACAGGGAGTGGGAGTGCCTGTTTTAGTCTATGTCGAACAACACATGAAGCGAGGCAGTTGGCGACGATTCTCGAAGCTGCTGGCTGGCCTTTTGTGGTCGCTACTCGACTCATACCAGGGCGAGGTGGTTATCCCCCTTTGTAATTTTTGAATAACATGATGTACTACTGACTTGGGGATGGTGGTGAGATGGCCGATAGGGGAATGCCATGGAAATCACTGAAGTCAGAATCAAACTTGTTGAGAAGACAGCTGAAAGGCTCATGGCCTTCTGCTCAATTACTATCGATGGTGCATTCGTCATTCGTGATTTGAAGTTGATTAGTGGTCCCCATGGGCTATTTGTGGCAATGCCGAGTCGGAAGCTCTGTGTCCATTGCAGGAAATGTAGTTCTAAAAATCCACTGAGGGCTGGGTTTTGTAATATCTGTGGAAATAAAATGCAGAGTCAACACCTTCCTCGTAATGAAGATGGCCGTGTGCGTTTGTATGCCGACATTGCTCATCCAATCAACACAGAATGCCGTGAACTGATTCACGATCGAGTGATAGCAGAGTACGAGGCCGAAGTAATCAGAGCACAGAAGCCTGGGTATGTGTCACGGTATGAAGAATTGGGTGACGAGTAGCCAAGAATAAAGCTCTTGTTCAATCATCCTGCCTGACAAGGGCATGGAAACAATTCTTGAGTTTTTTGGTGATTGGACCAGGAGTACCTTCGCCAACTATACGGCCATCAATCTCTACGACTGGGATAACTTCAGCTGCTGTGCCGGTCAAAAAACATTCCTCAGCAGTGTACAGATCATGTCGTGTCAGGGTGGTCTCATGGCAATTGATACCTTCTTTTTCTGCTAACTCAATAACAGCTGCCCGAGTGATACCTTCGAGAATGCCTGCGTCAGGAGGTGGAGTGAGTAATCGTTCACCTCGAACAACGAATACATTATCTCCTGTGCATTCAGCGACTTCTCCCTTGTGGTTGAGCATGAGTGCCTCGACACAGCCAGCCTGAAGACCTTCAAGCTTTGCCATGATGTTATTCAAGTAATTTAGTGACTTGATTCGAGGAGAGAGCGCTGCTGTCTGAATCCTTTGCGTTGCAGCAGTGACAATTCGAAGTCCCTGCTCATAGAATTCCTTCGGATACAAACTGATTGTATCGGCAATGATGATAACTTGTGGGTCGCTACACTTGTTTGGATCGAGTCCAAGCGTGCCAGCACCACGGGTAACAACCAGTCGTATGTAGCCGTCTTCCAGGTTGTTCGCAGAGAGCGTATCAAGTACTGCTTGTGCCATGCGGTCTTTGCTCATTGGAATCTCAAGACAGATTGCTCGGCCGCTTGCCCACAGTCGATCAAGGTGGGCATTCAGCCGAAATACTCGACCTGAATAGCTGCGGAGCCCCTCAAAAACACCATCTCCGTAAAGAAGTCCATGATCAAAAACACTTACGCGAGCTTCCTCTTCAGGGACGAGGCGGTCATTCATGAAGATGGTTCGAGACATTGTTTATAGTATCCTCTTGGCACAACTGTTTCGACGTTAATCAGGCTGCTGATCCGGTTGCCCCTGGGTTGATCATATCAACAGTTCCAGCAGCGAGCCGAACAATACCACGAGCCTGGCTGGCGATATCAGCATCATGTGTGACGAGCACTATAGATAGACCGTTGTCGCGATTCAACTCAGACAGCGCTTCAATGATACCTGCACCACTTTCTTCATCGAGGTTGCCTGTGGGTTCATCAGCAAGCAAGACTTGTGGCTTGGTAATTAAAGCACGGGCAATTGCAACTCGTTGCATCTCGCCACCAGATAGTTGCCTTGGTCGATGATGAAGCCTGTCGCTCAGGCCAAATCGATCGAGGAGCACTTCTGCCTGTTCCTCCGCTGCTCGCTTGTGTGAGAACCAATCGAATATGCCATGCCGAATAAGTAGCGGTGCAAGCACATTTTCCAAAGCGGTGAATTCAGGGAGTAAATGATATGCCTGAAAGACCATGCCAATCGAGTTGTTTCGGAGCCGGTCTTTTTCTCGAACAGGCAGGTTGTCAATTCGTTGTCCATTGAGCCAGACTTCGCCACTGTCAGGAGCATCAAGGAGTCCCATCACATGCAGCAGCGTGCTTTTTCCAGATCCACTCTGACCGACGACTGCAAGAAAGCCACCCTGCTCAAGTTTGAAGTCAACGCCACGGAGAACATCTAGAGTAGTTGTCCCGGATTGATACTGCTTGTAGATCTGCCGAGTTTCCAGCATCGGCGTCTCATGTGATGGCATTTCTAAATCATTCATGTCGCAAAGCCTCGACTGCATGGAGGCGGGCTGCTCGCACAGCAGGTAAGACACTTGAACCAATCGCAATGGCTACCGCGCCCACGATAATCCAGCCAACTGTCACCGGATGAACGATGGTGGGAATTTGAAAAAAATAGTAAATGGATGGGTCAAATACTCTTGACCCTGTACACCATTCGACCGCTTGCCGTATTTGGTTGATGTTCCAGGTAATGCTCAGGCCAAGAATGAGACCAGCACCGGCACCAACAAGGCCAAGAAAAAGTCCGTACCCCAGGAAAATTCCAGCAATACCAGAAGACGTTGCCCCAAGAGCTTTCAGGATTCCAATGTCACGTGTCTTTTCAACAACAATCATAAAAAATATTGCAAGAATGCCGAAGCCAGCAACTGCGATAATAAGAAACAGCAATATATTGAGTACGGCCATCTCCATATCAACTGCTGATAGAAGTGGCCCCTGTTTATCTCTCCACGTCGCAATTGCATACAGATCCGATGGAAAGACTTCTCGTAAACGATCTCGTACCTCGTTGAGTTTTGCATCTGGTTTCAGGCGAATCTGAATGGAATTCACACTGGGAATACCAGTTTGTGGATTAATCATGCCTCGCATTCGCTGAAGTGCATCAATGGGCACAAAAACAAAGTTTGAGTCATATTCACTCATTTTACTTTCATAGAAATCCACAATTGTAAAATTGTCACTGACAGCTTTGGGTGGTGTGCCGGCTGTCGGGAAAGTTATTTTGACATCATCACCTGGTAGTGAAAGAAATTGATCGACTCCCTGACGGTTTCGAAAGCTTGCCAATCCTATGCCTGGCACGATGCCTGTGAACTGTTCTTCAGCCAGATCCATGACACGACCTTGGTTGGGCCGAGCTTTCTGGAATGGATTCGTTCGCTTTTCCTCCGTGGCAGCTGTATCAGAAGGTGGATCAGAAAAGTCACCTTCGGGACTCGTGGCGGCAAGCATGGCATCAACCTGTTGATCGACAGAGCGTGTCGGAGCGTTTGCTGCAGATTCTTTTGATTCAAGCCGCTCTTTCCAGAGACGCTCTCGATTCACTCGCATTCGACGGTGTGGCCAGCCGGCATGCTCAAGAGCGGGTCGAGTTGGAGTCTCCGTCGGATTCTGACTATCAATTGTGTCGTAGCCACCTTCTCGTAAATCAAAAGAAAGCTGTTCTCGGTTTGCGGGGTGCTGAAGATATCTGCCAAAGTCACTTACTTGTGCATGAGTTTTTGGGTCGATTCCAATGAACATAACTTGCCGTGTGACCCACTGGCCACGAACCTGAAAACTGAGCATGGCCGGCACGGCAACGGTTGGAGTCATGCCGGCTATCTGATCACCTGCAACTCGTTTAATTTCCTCGATGTGCCATTGTGGATCTTGAAAGCCAGACAGGGAGTGGCTTTCAAAAACAATATCGGAAAGGATTCCGTGGATACGGGTTTGCATTTCATTCGAAAAACCGGACATAACCGCATTGACTACGATCATTGTCGCTACACCGAGCGTCACGCTAATGACACTTGCCAGTGCGATCCATCGCGTACGAAGATATCGCCAACAGAGAAGAAGTTTGTACATAGCGCCAACGCAGCATCAGCCGCCAGTGTGGGGACGATGAATCGGAAATAGGATGACGTCACGGATTGAACTGGCCTGTGTCAAAAACATAACAAGGCGATCAATTCCAATACCAAGGCCGCCGGCTGGTGGCATGCCGTGTCGAAGTGATTTAATGAAATCATGATCCATTCTGGCCATGGATTCATCGTCAGAAAGACCAGCTAATTGTGTTCGAAAAAGCTCTTCCTGGAGATCAGGGTCATTGAGTTCTGTATAGGCATTGGCTAATTCCATACCAGCAACGTACAACTCAAATCGTTCAGCAATGTCTGGGGCGTCACTTTTTCTCTTGGTAAGCGGGCAGACAGCAGCTGGGTAATCAATGACGAAGATTGGGCCGGAGAGTGTCTTTTCAACAGTTTCCTCGAAAAGTTCACTCTTGATGACATCTGGGTGCCGGCCCACTGTTTCAATTTCATGCTTTGCGGCCTCAGCTGCCACGCTTGCTGGATCCTCCGGGTTGCAGCCCGTCACTTCGGCAAGCAAGTCATCGTATCGCTTTCGAGGAAAGGGTGGCTTCAGGCTGACGTCGTGTCCCATCCAGGTGAATGTCTCCGGCGTGCCTGCGGCCTCAGCGGCTGCAACGAGTACAGCTTCTGTCAGATCCATCATGGAGGCGTAATCACCATAGGCCTCGTATGCCTCCATCATGGTGAACTCAGGATTGTGTCGTGGGCTTATACCTTCGTTGCGATAGACGCGACCCAACTCGAAAACTCGTTCCATGCCACCAACAAGCAGTCGTTTGAGGTGGAGCTCTAAAGCGATTCGCATCACCAGTGGCATGTCGAGTGCATTATGATGTGTTGTGAATGGACGGGCTGCCGCTCCACCAGCAGTTTCTTGAAGTGTTGGTCCTTCAACTTCAAGATAGCCACGATCGGTAAGGACGCGCCGTATTGCCTCAATAATTCGGCTTCGAGCAACAAATCTGTCGCGGACACCCTCACCGTGAATGAGATCAAGATAACGCATCCGTTGACGCAGTTCCGGATCGACGAGTCCGTGGTACTTATCTGGTGGTGTCTCAAGCGACTTCGTAAGGTATGTCAGACTGCTGGCGAAGATTGTCATCTCACCAGAGTTTGAATAACCAAGTCGGCCTTCGACTCCGATAATGTCACCAAGATCAAGGCAGCCAACGATTGGCCAGGTATCTGGGCCGACCTGCTTTTTACCAATCATTACCTGAAGGCGGCCAGTGCGGTCGACAAGATCAAGAAATACCAATCGGCCAGCATTGCGGAGCAGCATGATTCGACCCGCGACGCGAACGGTTGGCCCATCATCAGCATCCTGATCGATGGATTCTCCCTCTTTTCGAACCGATGTAATAGCCTGGGCACTATCGAATCGACTGCCCCATGGATCTATTCCAAGTTCCTGAAGCTTTGCCAGTTTATCTCGACGTGCCTGGAGAAGAGCAGTGACGGTGGACGAGGGCTGGTCAGTATCAAGTGGTGACGGAGAAGACATCTGTCGGTTCTGGGTTTCCTGAGGATACGAAGGACTTCCAACAACGGAATAACTCATTGTCTGCTTTTCTCACAAATTTCGAAAGGGCAGCCATCCCAGAGAGAAGCCATAGCCGGTCTCTAGTCGAATACGGGGCATTCAGGGTACAACCCGGACCTATAATAAAATGAGATTGAGACGAGCCTGAGACCTCAGAGTGACCAGTGATAATGGATCTACGAGCCCACCATAGACCGGCATTATTTAGCGTCGAATTACGGACATCCCAGTGGGAAAATATGGTGTTCTGGTACAGGAATATTCTCGGTCTACGGGTTTTGGTCCGTGTTGTCGATGACGGCTATGCCTTATTTGAGGCGGGTGATACGCGGGTCGCAATCCTCAGTCGAGAGAATGCTGGTGAGGCCAGTGGACGTTGGAGTCTCGGCTTTGAGGTGACAGATCTAGACGCTGCGTATAGTCGTCTTCAAGAGGTAAATGCAGATATTGTCGAACCGAAGACGCATCCTGAGGGATTTCGAGAACTTGTTATAAGTGACCCCGATGGGAACCTGCTTCGGCTCTTTGCGTGGCCAACAGCCTGAGGTCATGTTTTCTGGAAATCATCCCACAATGAAAATATTGGTTTACCAACCACTGGTTGTCAGTCGTATGCGACACAGATGCATATCGGCTGTCATGAATAGTGAGCGACCGTCTTCACCAAAGCAGCAATTCGCTGTCTTCTGTCCAGTGAGAATTGTTCCAAGATGAGTTCCATCTGCTGCGATGACCAAGACGCCGCCAGGGCCTGTTGCAAACAGGTTCCCTTTCGTATCGATTGCCAAGCCATCAGGCATCCCCTTTCGTGTTGCTGAAAGATGTGAAGCATCGAAAAATATTTTCCCAGCATCCAGCATTCCGTCTTCACCAACATTAAATTCTTTTAAAATAGGTGCATCAGGATCAGACTGTGCGACGTACAGTTTTTTCTGATCAGGTGAAAATGCAATGCCATTTGGACGTGTCATGGTCTTGCAGAGGAGATCAACCTGTCCATTTAGTTGAATTCGAAAGACGCCACAAAATTCGATTTCTCGTCGTTCATCATCAAACCCATTGGGAAGACCATATGGAGGGTCGGTGAAATAAATTGCTCCGGAAGTATGAACGGCCAAGTCGTTGGGGCTATTGAACCGCCTGCCCTCCCACGCGTCTGCAAGCGTTCGTTTGCCCCCATTTTTTTCAAGCACGCTGATTCTTCGATCACCATGTTCACAGCAGAGGAGCCTGCCCTTTGTATCGAGCGCGAGCCCATTGCTCCCTCGTTCTTTTCCGTAACTTGCGGGGCCAGTAAATCCAGCAGGCTCAAGAAATATAGAAAGCCCACTTTTTGCGTTCCAGCAATGAATACGGTTATTTGGAATGTCGCTAAATAATAAAGATTGAGATGGAAGGCCCCCATCTCCATTTGAAATCCAGACAGGGCCTTCTGACCATTCGAAGCCCTCTGCAAGCACTTCAATTGTGGCGTTGGGTGAAATGAGTGCGTCAATATCTGGATGTAATCGTTCAACACTTCCAACAGTTGGGAACATGTCATCTCCTGCTTGAATTGCACATGGTGGTGTCATGGTTGTAGTGAGGAACAGCAAAAGAAAAATTCGTCGACATGGTGCATTATTCGCCACAGTTGATTTCTCCAAGCAGTTGAGAAAAACAGACATTCCATCACGTAACCACGTAACGACCAATTACTTTCACCCCAGCACGCGTTGCGTGCATGCCACAGACTGTCGTCATACTGGATTTTGAAATCGGCGGAACTATCAGTCAATGACAGAAAAAACATGAATACTCTAGGCTAAGAGTCTACCATGAAGTTTTGAAAGACCTCTGTTCATCTTATTAAATAATTTAAATTCTTTGCAGTTTATAAGTCCCACTCATCCTTTTCTTACTAAATACCTTCGGGTAATCAAGAAACGTGATGAAAAGTCTATGCTCGGTTAATGGCACTATGAGTTCTTCGTCGAACACGAGTTCACCTGCAAAAGGTTTTGGTCTGACGACATTAACGGCGTTAGTCATTACAGGCATGATAGGCTCAGGTGTTTTTGTAACATCAGGCTTTGCGCTTGAATCACTTGGGTCACGGAGGTGTGTGCTAGCGGCCTGGTTTGTCGGTGGCCTAGTTGCTCTGTGTGGTGCGGTCGCCTACGGAGGCCTTGCACGTCGGTTGCCAAAGTCTGGTGGAGAATATCTCTATCTTTCCCGTTGGCTCCATCCATTCTGTGGATTTCTTGCTGGTCTTGTTTCGTTAACAGCTGGGTTCAGTGGGGGGATAGCTTTTGCGGCAATGACATGTCAGGAGTATGCCAAAGGTATGGTGGTGTTGCCGGCATGGATGCCAAGTCAGACGATTGCGACTGTGGTGCTCACTCTCTGTTGTCTGATCCATGTCGAGGCAGGGCGGGTTGCAGCACGAATTAATACCACCATTGTTTTCCTAAAAGTTCTGACAATTCTGTGTCTCATTGTGTTCGGGTATTCAGTTGTTGGCTGGCCACTGGAAGCCA
>JBDOMQ010000163.1:0-11055 GCA_039831725.1 Pirellulales bacterium | reverse complement strand
GCTGATTTCTCTGGGTCACCTTTCACTTCAATACAGACGACAGGTCGGCCCCGAACTTGGGTAAGAAGATCTGTTACGTCACCTTGGGCAAGAAGTTGTCCATATTCAATGATTCCAACGCGATTGCAGATATCAGCTAGTTCGGGAAGGATGTGGCTTGATACAAGAATTGTTTTCCCAAGATCTTGGAGGCGTTTAAGCAGGCCGCGCATTTCAATGCGAGCTCGTGGGTCGAGACCACTGGCGGGTTCATCGAGAAGCAGCACTTGTGGGTCATGGAGAAGCACTCTCGCCAAGCCAAGTCGCTGTGTCATGCCACGAGATAAACTTGTCACAAGTTCATCTCTTTTCACGGCCAGATCAACTAAGTCGAGTGACTGTTCTGCAACCTTACGTCGAGCAGGCCCATCGATACGATACGCAGCAGCAAAAAACTCAAGGTACTCGATGACGCGCATGTCATCGTATACACCAAAAATATCTGGCATGTAACCAATGGCTCGGCGTATTTCTCGTGGGTGGGTGTAAATTGAATAACCGCATACTGAAGCTTCTCCCCAGGATGGTGAAAGAAGTGTTGATAGGATTCTGATGGTTGTTGTTTTTCCTGCTCCATTTGGACCAATGAATCCAAAAAGGTCCCCCTGCTCAAGTTTCAATGTTAGGGACTCGAGTGCAAAAAAATCACCATATTTTTTTGTCAGGTCAACAGTTTCGATCATGAAGATGCTCTAGGTTTTGTGTCAGAGAGTTCGTTTTGGAGCTTGAGAACAATTCTCCAGAGAGTTGCGTCTCCTGCGTCTTTGAAAGGCGTGAGATCGGATTCACTTGTTTTTTGTGGCAGCCACGTTGTGGCAGACGGTCCCTTTCCGATCAGGATAACACGGTCTAAAACAAGCAGGCGAGTCATGTCAATGTGTTCAAGTCGGCCTGATTGAAGACCAGTGTATTCCGGTCCGCCGGTCGCGCGATGCATGCCGGCTACTTCGAGAATTCGTGATATGTCCCGATCGTCTGACTTCCATCGCGCCGAGACGTTGCGGTCTTTAACGGCTTGTTTTTTTGTTAAGAAAGCCGCCAGAGATCGTGGCCCTTTTCCTGCTTCGAGATCACAAGTGTCGCCGGGGTGGAGAGTGCCAATATCGTAAAGCCAGCCAGCATGTACGAGAACGCAATCCTTTAGTGATACCTGTAGCCGGTTCGTAATAGTTCCTCGGAGAGTGCCCTGGCCTGTTCTGCTAACTGTCGATTGTATTGAGACAGTGGAAAGTCTCCCGGTCCAGTTGGCCTCAAAGAGTTGGCTTGAAGCAGATGCAATTGATATGTTCTGAAGTTTGGCTGCAGATGACCCGTATTCGTAGGAAGTTCCAGCGAGGGAAGGATGTGGCGTCAATGCATCAGGGCCACCAATGTTTCGTCCAGATGCGGCAAACCAACTCACCGCTGAACGAGACTCTTCTCCGCTAGTGTCCTGCGATGGTTTGGCGGAGAGGCTGAATTGTCCATTGCTTGAAGCCCAGATGCCGGCAAAGCTATTTGCTCGACATGTCTGAGTTGCCTGATCGATATCAAAAATGCCGGCAGTGTGAATCTGCCATCCATCAGATTTAAATTGTTGATTGGTTGACCAAGTTATTCCCGTAAAGGCAAGGACAATAAGCGGCAAGGTCAACCAGGTTAGCCACCTGGTCCGCTCACTTCGGCGGGCTACCCACCAGTCAAGTGGATAGAGAGCAACAACATAGAGCAGCCCTATGAGTGCAATGAGCTCAAAGGGAATAACAGATACATCTAAGTACGTGTCGACGGCAAGCCTTAATTGACCGGCTAAGTCGAGGCCACCTCGCCGCGCCTCCCCTGCCCTTCCTTTAGAATCGCCACTGTCTTGGATGTCGAGTAGCTTCAGAAGAAGTGAGTCGGTGCCAGGCCACGAGGCAAACGTTCTCGTATCAAGATCAATGCCAATCCATGTGATCCGTCCGAAACCATGGGCGCGGCGAACGACAAGTGGCGGATCGTTTTGAGTGCCGCCAACTGAAGTTTCGATGACGCCTTGAATTCGTGGAAATTCTTCAAAGATTGGGATCTGCAACTCTTCGATAGCACGGCGTGCGAGTGGTCGACTGGCTCGTGCGTATGTTTCAATCGCAGCTGCCCGACGTAAGGGGACCAACCGGCTGAACGTGCCTGGCAGCCATGACTCGAGAGACGGAGAGGTTGATACAGCAGCCGGAAGCGACATTCCCGCTATGAGAAGGAGGTCGCCTCCCTGCCGGACCCATGCATCGAGCTCAAGAAGGCGGTCGTTTGGAATGCCTTCTTTTACCGCATTTCCGCAGATTATCGCCTTGTCTACACTGTCAAACGTGAGGCCCAAAGGACCAAAAACAGAAGAGAGTGGGATTGAGTCAAGAGTTTGTCTAGGAGATACAACAAGCATTTTCGATCCATCTTCTCGAGCCGCAAGTCGAGTCGCCCTTGTTGCATTCTCCAAGTCACCAAGAAGCATCAAGACTTCCTGGCTTGATTCCAATAGTTGCGGCAACCGAACTGTTCTGGAAGTCACTACCGCTGCGCGATGTGCACTGGCTGCGTCTGGTTCCGTCGTGTCGACAACCACGACCCGGATGGTGCTGTCTCGACTACCAATCTTTACAAGAAGTCGTGCTGCCCATCGCATATCGTTCATCAGTGCGGGACGAACAAGAGGTGAGCGAAGCCATTGTCCGCCCGGGTCCTTGGCTTCTACGGCAACATAGCGAGTCTGTGGCTGAGCAAGAGATTGTGGAATGCGAACCAAGACCTGATTCCAGTGTCCTGCACGAACCATTCCGTCAAAACCAATTTCAACCGACAATTCTTGATTGTCAGATGTTGGCCCACCAACCGCCGGCCCGGCAGACAAAAAAAAGAGACAGAGTAAGAGTGGCCTCAAAATCATTATGGCTTCTCCGCATCGGGGCAGGTGCAAGAAATTTGCCCGCAGCCAGGACAGCCCTGTCCATATTTCTTCGCAATGGCCTGCTCAAGGTCGACATCGACAACATTGGCAATGGTTGCGAGCCATGCCAAGACATCAGCAAATTCCAAGGCTTGCTCCTCCATTGAGCCGCTTCGTAGGGCAGTCGCGAGTTCTCCGATTTCCTCCGTCAACCACATGAATGTTCCTTCTACGCCACGTGCAGCATCCTTGTCGTGGTACATGTTGCGAATGAGCAGTTGGAACTCACGAAGTGTCATCTTATATCTACTTGACTGGGTTTATCTTAGTTATGTTCGTCGACCTTCTAGCCTTCGATGATACCAGAGCGAAACTTTTGAAGCATGTAGATGTCTTGCAATGCCGCGTGGTGCCTGCAAGGACCCGATATTAGGCGGAAGCAGTGATTTTTTTGTGAATTTAATACACAAACTTCCTAAGCACTTGGGGTAGCAAGACTTCCTGGAAGGTGGACAATAAAGGAGGTTTGCTAAATTAGTCATGCGGTCCTGAGGCCCCTTGTTCTCGGAAGTGTATGAATTATCCAGGAAAGGCAATTTTTTAACTGATCATGTCTGCTCATCAATCAGTCCGAATCTTTGATACGACCCTTCGTGACGGAGAGCAGTCTCCTGGTGCGAGCATGAACCTCACCGAAAAAATTGAGGTCGCGCATGCGCTATCTCAATTAGGTGTTGACATCATTGAAGCCGGTTTCCCAATAGCTTCCCCCGGCGACTTCGAATCAGTTCGTGAAATCGCTCGTGCTGTGCGCGAACCGATAATTTGTGGCCTTGCTCGGTGTAACGACAGTGATATCGACCGCGCGTGGGAAGCCCTTGCCGAAGCAGCCCGCCCACGAATTCATGTGTTTTTAGCAACGAGTGCTATTCATCGGGAGTTCAAGCTTCGGATGGACGAAGATGAGGTCGTGCGGCGAGCGGTGGCAGGTGTTGGTCGAGCAAGAGAAAAATGTGAAGATGTTGAGTTTTCGCCAGAGGATGCTGCCCGTACAGAAATAGATTTTCTTTGCCGTGTCGTTGAGGCGGTCATCGATGTCGGAGCAACGACAGTCAATATCCCGGATACCGTTGGGTATGCCACGCCGCAGCAGATGTTTGATGTAATACATGCGCTTCGAAATCGTGTTCCAAATATCGACAAGGCAATCCTAAGTGTTCATTGTCATGACGATCTTGGTTTGGCGGTTGCGAACAGTTTGGCAGCAGTTCAGGCTGGGGCTGGTCAGGTTGAGTGTACGATTAATGGAATTGGCGAACGGGCTGGAAATTGCTCCCTTGAAGAAGTCGTGATGGCTCTCAGGACGAGAGCCGACTTGTATAAATGCCAGAGTCGAATTGCTACGCAACGACTCGTACCAACAAGTCGACTTGTTGCAAATATCACAGGAATTCAGGTGCCACGGAATAAAGCTATTGTTGGTCGGAATGCATTCGCCCATGAGGCTGGCATTCATCAGGATGGCATGCTGAAAGACCGAAGCACATATGAGATCATGCGTCCGGAAGACGTCGGGCTTGAACGTACTGATCTTGTACTGGGCAAACATAGTGGGCGAGCAGCACTGGCAGATCGCGCAGCAGTTCTCGGTTACCAGTTGACCGGGGAGCAACTTCAAACAGTTTTCGAACAATTTAAACTGCTGGCAGATCGGAAGAAAGAAATCTATGACGGAGATATCGCGGCGCTCTGTGAGCAACAGTTTGCCGTGCTGCCGGAGCTTTTTGTTTTTGAAGGGTATTCAGTTTCCTGCGAAAGTGGTAAGCCGCCGACAGTAACCCTTCGCGTCAAACAAGATGGCACAAGTCAGGCAGTATCGATCACAAGTGGCGACGGTCCAATTGATGGTATCTTTCTTGCGATTGAGAAAATAACAGGCATTACGACAGTCTGCCGTGATTTTCGTGTTCAGGCCGTCACGGTTGGGAAAGACGCTCAGGCAGAAGTCTCTGTTGAGCTTGAAGCGACTGCTGAGCGATACAGAGGGCAACTGCATCGAGGGAGAGGTGTGTCAACTGATTCGCTAGAAGCAGCGGCAAAAGCATTTCTTGCCGCAGTGAATCGTGTTGCAATCGGAGGAAAGCCAAGGCTTCATCCACAGCAACTCTGAGCGTGTCTTCGTTTGTTTTGGAGGCGTGTCTTTAAATGGCTTCTTCTCCACGCTCTCCTGTACGAATTCGGACGCATTCATCCATCGGTAGAATGAAAATTTTGCCATCGCCGATCTCTCCAGTGACTCCCGATCGGCCGCCTTTCTGAATCGCTTGGATGGTCGGCTCTACAAATTCATCATTTATCGCTATTTGAAGTTGTACCTTTCGCAAGAGATTGATTGCAATCTCGTGACCACGGTAGGTCTCAGCGTGACCAAGTTGCCTGCCAAAGCCTTGGACGTCGAGAATCGTCAATCGAAAAACCTCAACTTCTGATAAAGCTTGTTTGACTCGTTCAAGTTTGTCGGGCTGAATAATTGCAATAATTAGTTTCACACGAGCCGCCTTTTAATAGATGCCAGTAATGCACAGCTGACAACATGGTACCCTTTTATCGCCAAGAGTACGGATGCCCCGACCTGAGCGAGCTAGGCGGACTGCTCACTCAAGCCATTGGGGCATCCATAATGGATGGTCTTATACTCGGAGCCGCAGTCTGTTGCGTTTTCTTGATTGGAAACGGTTGATTTTTGTCGCCGTTCTGTATGGCTGTACCCGTTGAAAAAATCAGCAAAGTACATCAGTTTTTTGGAGAATTCGGGTCGTTTGATAAAGGAGGCACTGGGATGGAGTAAGGCATTGACGTGCTCAAGTCCCCCCGGATAGGGCGGAGTCGTTAGCTTTTCAAGAAAAATGGGGTGCAACTCCTGTGCCGAGATACTGTTTAGACTTTGCAGCAGGTGCTAGGATTCGGAAGCGACCTCTGTTTTCGAGCTATCTTTCGCGGTTGGATGGCTCGGTTTTCACACAGAGTGCCGTTAGAGCCCTGTATTCATGCACTCGGTGCCTTTATTTCGGGCAGACGAAGTAGTTTCCACCATGAAGAATCTCCAGCCATTTAGAAATGATTTAGGAGCGATGTATTCGCAGATTGCTCATGAGTTCCATCTGGCAACTGGACAGAAGCTGCCTGCTCCGACATCAGTCGAAATTGAAAATGCCTCGAGAAGTCAATTCCGTGGAGGGCGCGCTGAAGCAATTCAACAGCTTCAGAAAATTGAACCAGTTCGATATGGTCGCACCAGGAATTTCGTTTCAGGTGCTGTCACAAAACTATCTCCATGGCTACGTCACGGAGTGTTGTCTCTTGCAGAGGTTCGGGATACAGCTCTTTCAAAAGTACAGCAAGCATCACACGCCGAAAAATTGATTGCTGAATTAGGATGGCGTGATTATTGGCAGCGAGTTCGTGCAGCTTGCCCTGAGGGAGTGTGGCATGATTTAGAATCTCCTGCGGCAAAGCGTCGCGGGCACGTGATTGACTATCTTCCAGATGCAGTTGCTCATGGAGAAACAGGCTTAGACTGCATCGATGCATTTTGTAAGAAACTCATTCATCATGGTTGGCTTCACAACCACGAAAGAATGTGGCTTGCATCCTGGCTCATCCATAATCAGAAAGTGGACTGGAGGGTCGGTGCTGCCTGGTTTCTGCAGCATCTACTTGATGCCGATCCGGCCAGTAATAATTTTTCATGGCAGTGGGTTGCAGGAACCTTTTCTAGTAAGCCATACATATTTAACCGCGAGAATCTGGAGCGATTTACTGCTGGAGTTTATTGTGAGACGTGTCCTGTTTTAGGGAAGTGTGATTTTGAAGGGACATATGAACAGATCAATGAAAAGTTGTTCATGGATACTTTAGATGAGCGCGAAGTAAGGCTCACGATTCCTCCAGTAGGATCATGGAACTCTCCAGATGTTCCTGAAGAATCACTTGTGTGGATCACTCTCGACTCACTGTCTTCTGTTTCTCCTGCCCGGCTTCGCTTCCCGAATTCACCAGCAATTTTTATCTTTGACTATCAGTGGCTATCTGAAGAGCTTCCTTCCTATAAGCGTCTTGCTTTTATTTGTGGGTGTTTAGCAGATCTTCCAGATGTTGAAATATGGTTCGGAGATACGAGTTCGGTTTTACAGGAAAAAGCACGCTCGTATAAAGCGAATGCTATCAGTGTGGCGAACACATCCTCTCCGGCTGTACATCACGTTGCTAACACGCTCTCCGGCACAATTCCAGTTGTACTCCTTGATTGGCCAGCTTTCTGTGACGCTAGTAAGGTGAAGGACTTGGGTCGGTTTTCAAGGTATTGGAACAAAGTGGCGAAAACGGCCTTGAAGCCCACATGCTCTGATGGCAGGTGCTAAAGTACTCCGAGTGCCTCGACCCACTGACAGAGTCGCGATGCCCTTTCCGTTTCATCCTCTAATGGTAATTCACTAACGGGGACACCAGCTTCGCGAAGTCGTTGTATGGTTTTCTGGTACTGCTGATTTCCTTCTTGATTCATTTGTTCGGTGTTCGTAGTGCCAAAAAGCACCCATCGGAAGCGATCTGGTGACGCTCTTCGAATGCGTGTTCGCCGAGGTATGTCAGCATCGATAAGGCAGACGCCACGAGCTATTGTGTCGAACCGATCTGCGCCGAGCCAGGCGAATGTGCCCCCGGCTTTTGAACCGGCAAAAGCAATTCTGGTTGGATCGATTTTACAGCGGTGTGCTAACGCGCCGATTGTCTTTCCAACTCTCTCCAAATCCGCTTGTCGCCACCTGCTTGAATCTGAAGATGGTATGAGAACCAGCGCAACGCGGTATCTGGCGACAGCTTCACGCCAGTTCGATGTCCAGATTGTCACAGCGTTTTTTGTAAGAGCCCCTGATGGCTCATCAAAGAACACAAGGACACCAGTTGGTGGACCATCCTGTTGTTCCGGAATAAGAGCCCACGAAGGCTCTGCTACCTCCGGGATTTCTAGCTTCACGATTGCCGGTGGTGGTACGGCCTTATTTGATGAATTGAATGCGGGTACCTTAGCAGAAGGTCTTTCCGGGAATGGCGCGGTCGTGACTTGGACCTTCCGGGATGTTTTTGAATTGCGAATCTTGAGGACGACATCAGTATTTTGTGTGAGTCCACCAAGGAGACCAGCTAGTTGGTTTGGTGATGTGATTGGTCGAAGAGGAGGGTCGCCTTCATTTGTTCGTGGAATTACTGCAGCACCGGTGATTACGTCTAGAGACTGGATGCCGGCTTTCTCTGCAGGACTGTTTGGCCAGATCCAGTTGACGACCACGGCATCGGTTGTACTTTTTGTATTGCTTTTCGACGGCTGGCGCACTGGAACAATGCCAAGCATAGACCGCTTCCACGGTGGTAGTTTGTCAGTGAGAACAGCACGAATTGAGAGCGGTGCTGTTTTCTCCTCGCGTTTGATCGTGATCTCGAGAGCATCTCCTGCCAGTTTGGGAGTCAGTGCATGTCGTATATCTGCAATGCGTTGTATTGATTGGCCATTTATTTCTGTAATGAGATCACCGCTTTGAAGGCCCGATTTGGCTGCTGGTGAGCCAGTTCGTACTGTTTCCACAATAGGGCGTCCATTGATAGGATCCGTTGTCGAATATCCAATTCCCAGGAGCCCGGGTTTGAGCATTTCCCCTTCCTTGAGTCGAGGGATGAGTGGAATGATGTCGTGTATAGGAATCGCGAATCCGACACCCGAGTCGTACAGCTCGGTTCCTGTAGACATGCCTGCAGTCTCTGCTGGAAGCGGTGCTATAACGCCAATAACTCGACCCTCAATATTGAGTAGAGGGCCGCCGTAGTTCACTGGTGATATTGCCGCATCAGTTTGAATGGCTCTGCCCCAGCATCGTCCAACCGCTGAAACAACGCCTATAGCGACACTTGGTTCGTAGAGATTCCATACTCGGCCAACAGCAATCGCCCATTCGCCTGGACGCACATTTTTTTGACGAACAAATTGAGGCTCGGTGAGCGGCTCTTTGGGATCACACTTGAGAAGAACAAGGCGGCGATTGAGGTCTCGTCCGATCACGCGTCCAACAAGTCGCTGAGGTGATTGCTTTGTCTTGTCCGTTGTTTTGTTCTTTGGTGGCAGCGTGATGACAACTTCTTGGATATCAGGGGGAACGGCAAATTCAGTAGTGAGAATCCAGCCGTCAGATCCAACAACAAGCCCGCTCGATGGGCCGGCATTCGGTGTTGCTTCACGTGATCCTTGTAGAGTGGCTACAGATAAACCACTCGGCTCAATTCGGACAACAGAATTGGCAATTCCGTTGATGGCATTCTGAAAAGCCGTCTGTTCCGCAAGGGCTCGCTCAGGCGGTGCCTGTTGCGTGCCCTGAGCTGCGTGGGATAGATTCACAATCACTGCACAGAGTAGCCATACGGCAAGCACTACGTGTTGTGAAGTGGATCGTTTGAAAATTCCTTTCATTGCTTAGCTTTTCCCTCTCTGGGTTCTATGTCGGAGGGAACCACTCCAAGATCTACCAGGACAACTCTCCCGTTGCGTATGATGTTCAGCTGTATGGGGTCGCCGGGAATAAGGTAGGAAAGTTCTTGGCGAAGGCCTCGCTGAGATGTAACAGTGCGATTTCCTATCGCGACGATAAGATCATCGGTCTGCAAGTCAGCTTCTGCAGCCTGCGTGTCTGGCACAATGGCTTCTACGAAAGGCGGCGTCAGATTGAGTAAATCAGGAACTAACTCCAGGCCGAGTGACCGAAGGTCAAAATCTGAAGTACCTCTTTTGTCCGTGAGTGGCTGGTCGTCCCTTCCGCTTAAGATTGCTTGAAGACCGAGGGCCAACTCATTTGTTGGGATCGCGTAACTCAACCATGTTGCGTTTTGGGCAGATCGTAATTCCTTACCAAGCATACCGATGCAATCCCCCTGCCAGTTAATGAGGCAGCCTCCAGGTGAACCGGGGTTATTGGTCGTGCAGTCGAGAATATAGACGTCTCCACGATATGCAGCTTCGTGAGAGCCACGCCGGGCTCGGAGCGGTATATACGCTGCAACGACGCCGTGCTGGATACTTACTCGTTCGTCACCGACTGCCACGCCGAAAAGATTTGATAAAGCCAATATGCGGGTGCCAACGGCTTGTCGAGGAGCGTCAGGAGAAAGTTTAAAATAAGGCAGATTCATACCGTCTATTTTCAACACAGCTAATTCTCGGCGCAGGTCAGCACCAACAAGGCTCGCTGTGTAGCGGCGGCCATCATCGAGAACACAATCAATTGCTTCGGAGTCAATCGCTGTACTCAGTACTGTCAAGATGTGGCCTGACGAAGAGACGAGTATCCCTGTTTGGTATGACTCTAAACCACGGATGCCCCCTGCTCCGTAAAGTTTTACGACACGGCTTGAAGCATCTACACTCACTGCTGTGATGTCACCACCAAACGCTGGAATTGGACACAGAGCAAAAACTGGAACAGCTATCGCAATGACGAATCGAAGTGTTCTGGGGTGTACGGAAGTGGCGAGGTGAGTTTGTATAGTCATCTGCTTTTTTGCCCACCCTTCTCAAAGTGGAATGTGGCAAATCGGTCGCCGTCGTAGTCGACAGTGAGATGCGTTGGCTGCCAGTACGGTCCGCGTTTACCAAGTCCATCAAAATGCAGGTCGCATGAAGCAGAGGAAGTTCCGAGGAAAAATGTCACTTGTGAAATATTTCCGAATTCATCAACAAAAAATCGGGCTCGGCAACTACTCGTTGTTAACTCTAGAACATCGGCCAACTGGTTTGTAGCGGCTGAATAAAGAGGCTGCTGTCCCCAGTAGGTAATTCGCCCCTCGCTATTCTGTGCACCTTTTATGAGTAGGCGTCGCCACATAGTTAACGCCGCAAGCATGCCGCCTGACCCTGGAGGGCTCGAGTCAAATCCAGCTTCCGCAGAGAGGCCGGCGTCGGCAGCAGCCTGCTCCCAACGGGATATTCCGGTCGGAAGAGAAATTGTTGCGGATTGGTCGCCTAATTCAATCTCAAACGTGCCACCGGCCTCGAGTTGTCCTTGGTATCGCCA
>JBDOMQ010000387.1:0-11070 GCA_039831725.1 Pirellulales bacterium | reverse complement strand
CAGACCAGACTTGAGTCGCCTGAAAACCAGTCGACATGGCTTCCGTCGGGTGAGAACCATTCCACGTCGGGTATGACGCCAGATTCACTACTTCCTCCGTGAAGAAACGTGCGACGCCTGAGCGTTGAATTATTCAGTCGCTGGTGAATAAGCTTTTTCGTGAACTCGACAAGCTTGGCGTTTTTAATTGGCAGGTTCCAGTCAAACCAGGAAATGGCATTATCTTGACAATATGCATTATTGTTCCCCTGTTGTGTTCTGCGGCATTCATCACCCGCTACCAGCATGGGAACACCTTGACTAAGGAACAGTGTTGCAAGCATGTTGCGTATTTGCTTCTCGCGGATTGAGTTCACATGGATATCTTCGGTGGGGCCCTCGATGCCATAGTTACATGAGTAATTGTTGTTGTCACCGTCCTGGTTGTGTTCAGCATTTGCTTTATTGTGTTTGCGGTCGTAACTCACAAGATCATTGAGTGTAAATCCATCGTGCGATGTGATGAAATTCACACTGTGAAATGGCTGTCGATTTTTACCAGCATAGAGATCACTTGACCCAGCTAGCCGTGTGGCGAGGTTGCCAGTCTGGTTGTTATCTCCTCTCCAATATCGTCTGATATCGTCACGATATCGGCCATTCCATTCGGCCCACCGTGACGTGGCGAATGTGCCGACCTGATACGCACCAGCAGCATCCCAGGCTTCGGCAATTAGTTTTGTGTCCGCGAGCATCTGATCTTCGGTAATGCTCTCAATAAGTGGTGGGTTTTCAATAATGATCCCATTCCGGTCGCGTGACAGGATGCTTGCAAGATCGAAACGAAACCCATCAATGTGATAGGTATGCACCCAGTGGCGCAGGCAGTGGCATACAAGTTCTCTCACAACGGGATGGTTGGCATTTACAGTGTTGCCACAGCCAGAAAAGTTATGGTATCTGCCAGATTCGTTGTCGAGCATGTAGTAGACGCTATTTTCAAGCCCCTTCATTGAGAAGGTAGGTCCGTTCGCACTCCCTTCTGCGGTGTGGTTAAAAACGACGTCGAGAATGACTTCAATATCAGCTGCATGAAGAGCCCGCACCATTTCCTTGAACTCAGATACCTGGCCGCCGGGTGATGTTGAAGTTGCGTAGCCCTGATGCGGTGCGAAGAACGCTATTGGGTCATACCCCCAATAATTTTCATGGTGGCGATGTTTGCCATCAAAGGACTCTCGTGGAAACTCATGGACGGGCATGAGTTCGACGGCAGTGACACCAAGACTCTTCAGGTATGGGATTTTTTCGATAACCCCAAGGTATGTTCCAGGGTGGGTTACACCGCTTGATGGGCTTGCGGTGAATCCACGAATATGGAGTTCATAGATGATGGTGTCGGCCAAATCATGGCGAAGATGCCTGTCTCCCTGCCAATCGAAGTCATCATCTATCACAACGCTTTTAGGCGGACGGATAATTCCATCGTGAGTGTGAAGAAAATGCCCTGCCAGAGCCTTTGAGTAGGGGTCTACTAATCGGGCAGTTGGGTCGAATCGATGCCCTGCGGTCAGGTCGAACGGACCATCAGCCTGAAAATGATATAATTGGCCGTGTTTTAAGCCGGGAATGAAAATACTCCAGACGTCGCCCCAGCGGTCGTGTGTTGGGTCAAATGAGACAACCTCAACTGGCTCAATATCTTCAGCGGTGTCATAAAGGAGTACCCGCATTGCCGTTGCATGACGACTGAATACAACGAATTGAACGCCGCCTGTCCGGCTTGTCGTACCCTTTTGAAGGATGGCGCCATACGGTAACAGGGCGTCAAATTGCAGCGACGAAAGGCTGCGTCGGCCATGTGAGTGCTTCTGAGTTGTGTGACAAACTTTTGCCATGGCAGAATGATACACTGGGGAACCCCAAACCAAGTAGTTCTCGTTTAAAAGTTTTACGCCAAGGGTGGTTCGTTCTATGCAACAAGTAATCCAAAGATTGGTGGCAGCCCTTCAACGGAGCATCGACCTCCTTCTCAATACTCAATCTGGTCGCCTGGTTGGCGCGGCATTACTTGTGCTTGTGGTGCTTGTCTTTTTAACACGACGAGTAGTTAAACTCTTTAGAAAACCAGAAGACGTTTCGTTAGTCGACCCGCTCCGAGTCGTCGACCTGACTGTCGAACCGCTCGGCAACAGTGAGAGAGTTGATCTAAAGGTTCATAATTTGCCAGTCCGATTGGGTGTTGTGGTGCTCGCGCCACTTGGCCGGATTGATGTGCCTGATGATGAGGAACTTCCAAGCATTTTAGATGGTCTGGTGCCTGGTTTAGGGAAGTACATAACCCGCGATAAACCGATCATCCGCACGTGGCCAAACCAGGTCAGTGTTGGAGGTTTTGCTAATAATTTGGCACTTCACATGCAGGTTGGCGGACAAGACCTTACAGAGACGCCGTGGTGTCTTGTGGCCGGGAAGACAAAGAGGCCAGATGGGCTACTTTTAGTGACTCTAGCCCTCGCTGCGGAAACTGTGAATAGACTTGGTGTTGTTCGGCTAGAAGATGAGTCCCAGTGGATGCAGGCGATTCAGGTGAATCGCTCAAGCACTTAATTGATAGAGATGCCGCATATACTGTTCGTTTCGTACAGGGGAACGGCTCTATTCGCCTTGTTTTGGGTAGGGGTTGCAGCAATGGAGTGTCACGGGATGATAACAGGGTGAGTGGTGCAACCTATTCCAGTGCTGGCGTCGATCTTGAGCTTTATGAAAAGGCGATGGAGAAATTGCCTGCGCACATGAGGAGGACGCAATGCCCTCGTGTGATGAGCAAAGAGGGTGGATTCGCGGCACTCTTTCAATTGCAATTGCAGGGTCTTTTTGCACAGCGATACGAAGATCCACTCCTGGTGTCATGCACTGATGGGGTGGGCACCAAGCTGAAAGTGGCATGTACTGCAGGCGTGCACCATACGGTAGGCATAGATCTTGTTGCGATGAGTATCAATGATCTGCTCTGCACAGGTGCTGAGCCGTTGTTTTTTCTGGACTATGTAGCACTCTCGCACGACGACCCCGAACGCCTTGAAGCAATTGTGCGGGGTATTTCTGATGCATGTGTCGCATCTGACTGTGCGTTAGTTGGTGGTGAGACGGCGATTCTCCCTGATTTATATGCTCGTGGTGACTATGATCTTGCCGGCTTCTGTGTGGGTGTGGTGGAACGCAAGCGGCTGATTGATGGAAGCCAAATACAACCTGATGACGTTGCTATCGGTATTGCATCCTCGGGTTTTCACTCGAATGGGTACAGCTTGGTTCGAAAGGTTGTTTTCGAGATGGCTGGGCTCGAGTTAGACACGAGTGTTTCAGAATGTGATGGAAAAACAGTCGGAGAAATTCTCCTTGAACCAACACAACTGTATTCACGGCCAATTCGTTCTGTCTTACGACATTATCGTGTGAAGCAGGTAGTCCACGGCATTGCCCACATCACAGGCGGTGGTCTCGCAGAAAATCTGGCCCGAATCGTACCACCATCGATACAAATTCAAATTGACCGTGGAAGCTGGGAAATCCCAGCTGTGTTTAGCTGGCTTCAAAAACTTGGGAGTATCGAACAGGCAGAGATGGACCGGGTGTTCAATATGGGTGTTGGAATGGTGTTAATTGTGTCGCCACATTTCGTTGATAGCATCATGCACCAGCTACGAGAGCACGGCATGCAGTCTTGGAAAATTGGCTCCGCCACTGCTGCTGACAATGAAAGCGATCGAGTAGTCGTTCGTAAAGCATAAGTGTTGAATCACCACCCAAACAGAAGGAGTTTCAATGAAATGCCCGACTTGTGGTGCTGATATTCCAGCTGGTGCTGATATTCCAGTGATGAACTTCCAGTACAGTTGGAAGCAGTTGCTCTTTATTGTGCCGGTAATGCTTTTAGGATTCTGGCCCTTAGCACAGTTGACGATCTTGCGGGGTGACGTAACAAAGGACCTCGTCGTTCGGCACGTAGAAAAAAAACTTAGTTTTCAGGATTCTCCAAGAGGTGTGCTCGTAGTCACTGGGCTCATAAAAAATCTCGGCAAACGTGATTGGTCGGGTGTGACGGTCGAGGCAGAATTTTTTGACGAACAGGGCATGTTTCTCGATGAGGCTTCACAATATTTAACAAGTGATATCTTGGGCGAAGCTGAGGAACATTTCAAAATGGAAATTCGTAGTCCAGGGAATGCGTTAACAGCCGAGACCACGACTCTCAAGGTGAAAATATCTGGGGGGCGTTCAAAATTGTTTTAATGTTTTTTCAGTACAGGGATTCCTGAATGATGGAAAATAAAATAATTCATTCACAGCCAAGTTTTGTTTTGGCAAACGAACAGGTCTCTGTTGCCATCACAGAACGTGGCGGACATATGGCGCCAGTGATTTTCAAAGGTGGCAACGGGCAGCAGATTTCTCCGTATTACATTAGCCCTTGGCAGGATGAAAACTGTGCAAAAATGCCGGCAGAAGTTCTTGTGCCACTACGAGGTGATTTTTTTTGTATGCCGTTTGGTGGAAATGCCACTGAATACAAAGGCGAGAAGCATCCTCCGCATGGCGAGACGGCTACAGGGGTATGGTCGTTTGTAGATGATGAGACTTCCCGACCTGATTGTTCGCGATTAACTCTTGCTTTAGATACACACATTCGAAAGGGTCGGGTCACAAAAGAAATATTTCTCCGTGAGCAGCACCCGGTTGTGTATCAGCGGCACACGGTTGTCGGTTTTGTTGGCCCGACATCTGTTGGACATCACGCAATACTTGCAATGCCAGATGATCAGGAGTCCGTTGCTATCTCCACAAGCCCTTTTTGCCTTGGTATGACAAACCCAGGTATATTTAGCGATCCGGCCAATGGGGAGTATCAAATGCTTGCTGTTGGGGAGACATTCCGTGATCTTGCGGAACTTCCGACACTTTTTAAAACGCCGGGTGTTGTTGATGCAACTCGTCTTCCGCTACGACGAGGGTTCTCAGATCTGTTTGCAGTTGTCGCCGACACTAGTGCATCTGAGGATAAGCCGGCGTGGACAACGGCCGTCAACACAAAGGAACACTGGGTCTGGTTTTCACTCCGCGACCCAAGAAAGTTGCCGATGACCGCTTTCTGGCTGGAGAATCATGGGCGACATTCTTTCCCATGGAATGGACGTAATCAATGCCTTGGTATTGAGGATATTTGTGGATATTTTGCTGATGGGTTGGCAGCATCAGTGAAATCAAATCTGTTGTCTGATCAGGGTATCTCTACGTCCGTAGACTCTTCTGAAGACGCGCCGCTTGATATCCGGAGCATTCAGGGTGCGGTCTCCGTGCCAGCTTCTTTTGATCGAGTTGAAGAGATAGGCTTTGGTGACACCGAAATAGTGCTTCGTGCAGAAAATGGTCAAGCTGTGAACATCCCATTGAATTACAAGTTTGTGCTCGGGGAGGGGATGAGCCCGTAGTCAGTTAATGTCACGCTTTTGACAGGATGAACCTAAAGCGTTTCACCGTCGGCCATTCCTGCGAGGTTGTTTAAGGTTTCTTGTTCAATGGTGAAGGAAAGTCCACGAACTGCTCCATCGGCGGTTGCAAACATTACTATGCCCGGGTGAAGGCTAGTAAACAGTGGTTTTTTCTGATTCGGTGTATCACCTAAACCATAAAGAACGGGCCAGCCTTCAGCGCCCAGCCACGTGATGGCGGCACGATTCTCACCAAATAAAAGCGTGTTAGTCGTTCCGTCGCGAGCATGCCTGAGAGATCGGGGAATCCTGTTTACAAATAATCCAGTGTATTGTCTCTCAGAGGGTGTATTTCCGGCCTTGCCAGACACACCCACATAATTTGACCGGCCGTATTCCTTTTCTTTCCGCCCTCTTATTTCAACTTGTATTCCATCAGCAGTTTCATATGTAAACGACGTATCAATGAGGTTGGTATGAGGTGGAAGGAGCGCTGAAGGGCAGAGAAAAATACTCGGCTGAGTAAATGCTGCCTGTTTTGTCGATTGTCCAGCCGTCCAGTGCCCCTTATAGGTTTGACCTGGGTACTTGCGCGAATGTTGGCGGAGGAGGAGAGGGTCAAATTTGTCCTGCGTGGCAGTTTCTTCCAGAAAACTCAACAATACGGGAAGCATGCCAATGTTTGCAAAGTCCCATTGCCAAGTAGAAGGTGCCTCGGCGGTATCGTTCATGCCATTTCCGTTGGCATCCCAAGGTCCAAGGAAACCAATGGGAAGGTGCCTGTGGAGGGACTCATAGTTGAGCGCTGATAATGAGATTTGTTTGAGATTACTGGAGCAGGCCATCCGTCGTGCTGTTTCACGCGCATTTTGAACAGCTGGAAGAAGCAGTGCAACGAGAACGCCAACAATGGCTATGACGACCAGTAGCTCAATAAGTGTGAAGGCTTTTGCATTTCTCCGCATTACGAATCCTTGTTTCAGGTTTGAGCGATGCAGCAGCACCGCCTTCTGAGATTATAATGTCGTAGTTCATTGACGCTTATCAGGTATTTACTTGATTTGTTGTTATCGCGGACTGCTATCCAGCGTGGGGAACCTGAAATAAAGTTAGTATCCTGCCTTGCACCATGAAGTATTACTTGTACCAAGTGAGCAAATGGTTCAATGTGTCTTTTCGGCTTTGGAAAGAACCTGAAACAGACAGGTGTTCAGAGATCTTTTTTAGGAGGCCACCTTGTCGTAAGGCACCCCGGCTGTGTTCCCTTGGAGTACGTGCCTCGGAGGTGGCCAATTCACTGGGGATGGAAGGCTTCTTTGAACTGGGACAATCTCGAAAAACCATTACAGGAGATAGAGATGCTATAAGGTAGTTTTGAAAAAGACATACTATGGTATATCAAGGTTCTAATTCTGCAGTTTTGCTCCTAGTGCCTGTTTCAGAATTCCTAAAACCGAGGGACCAGACATGGCGAACCGATTACGTTTTTATCTTCTGGTGCTGTGGGCCTGCACTCTAGGGTATGTTGATACTCAGAGCCTAGCCGCCGATAATCCAAATATCGTTTTGGTTATGGCTGATGACCTTGGAATAGGTGATATCTCACCGACAAACCCAAAGTGCAAGATAGCCACTCCGCGACTTCAGCAGTTGGCCAATAATGGGTTAACATTTTTCGATGCACATAGTACAAGTTCCGTCTGCACGCCGACGCGTTATGGGCTGTTGACTGGAAGATACAACTGGCGTTCACGGTTGTCGCGCGGTGTTTTGAATGGACGGAGTGACCATCTCATACCTGCGGAGCGGGCTACTCTCGGGCATCTCCTTCGCGAGTCGGGCTACCACACGGCGATGATCGGAAAATGGCACCTTGGTTGGGACTGGTACAAGGAAGATAAAGACATCGACTTTACGAAGCCAGTGGTCAATGGGCCAGATATCAATGGTTTTGATTACTACTACGGACATTGTGGCTCTTTGGATATGCCACCATATGTCTGGGTTGATACTGGTCAGGTAACTGCGGTACCCGACCGTGAAGAAGGTGTGACGTCACAAGAAGATGCCTATGGCTGGTATCGAGAAGGTCCGATCGGTTCAGACTTTCATATTCCAGAAGTTCTTCCGCATCTTTTTGATAAGTCTATTGAGTACGTGACAAGACACAGTGAGGATGCAAAGAAAGGGAAGCCTTTTTTTCTCTATTTGCCGCTGCCCGCGCCGCACACGCCGATTGTCCCCGTCGCTCCGTTCCGCGATGCAAGTGGTATCAATCCGTATGCGGATTTTGTGATGCAGGTTGATCATCTCATGGGGAGTCTTTTGGATTGCCTCAGCGAGCAAGGACTCGAACAAAATACACTCGTGATTTTCACAAGTGATAATGGTTGCTCCCCGCAGGCAAATTTTGAAATTCTGGAAGAGCATGGACACGATCCGAGTGGAATCTATCGGGGGCATAAGGCAGATATTTTCGAGGGCGGGCATCGAGTGCCACTTATCGTCAAATGGCCGGAGCACATTCAGGCGGGAACGGTGAGCCGTGGCTTAACCTGTCACACTGATGTTTATGCGACACTCGAGGAGATAGTGGGTAATGTTGGGGAGAGTGGTGGTGGCGAGGATGGATTCAGCCTTGTTCCAATTTTTAATGGTAAGCAAAGCTCGGCTAGAACGGGCTTGGTGAGTCACTCAATAGACGGGTCATTTGCAATTCGAGAAGGTGATTGGAAGCTCTGTCTCTGTTACGGCAGTGGTGGTTGGAGTAAACCCAAAGAAAAACAGGCCAAAGCCGATGGGTTGGCACCACTTCAGCTCTTCAATCTCAGCAAGGATGTGTCAGAAACAGAAAATGTAGCGGAGTTCCACCCCGAAAAAGTGACTGCGTTACTCCAGCTCCTCGACGACTGGGTACAAAACGGTCGTTCTACGCCTGGAAGGCAATCGGCAAACGACCGCGAGGTGACGTACCTTCCAAAAGGTGTTACGCTACCCAAGGCAAACTAAGAAGTTCATTCTTAGACGGTTTTCCATGAATCGTATCACTGTTGGGTTTCGTGGGAGAAGCAAGCATTTGCAAAAATTTGTTTGCGATGGGGACATTCGCGAGAGTGAGAATGGCTGTTGTGCCAGGAAGCGTACTCATTGTTTCAAATGCCCGTTTCCCTCTACGATACTAGAAATTTTGAATGTGCTTCGGCTTTTGGAGGGTATTGTCCCGATAGCTGTTGGAATGTGGGTTCACCGCAAGAGTTAATTATGGCTATGGTTCGCGCAAGACAAAGGAGATTTGCTGGATGAAGAAGCACTATAGGAATTCTGTGGCTCGAATTGCCGTGATAGCTCTCCTGTGTCATTTTGAGGCGTCCTCGTATGGTGCTGATGAACAAAACCACAGGCAAGCGCCAATCGTCGCTGTAGCAGCATGTGACAGTTTTGTTGAAATTCGGGAGCAATGTGCCTGGCTTGGTGGGCTCATCGGATTCCCAATTCTCGGTGGACTACCTGATACCTACGCGATGATGGCGACGGGTGGTAAGGGATTACAGGGACTCGATGTGAATCGTCCAATTGGCGTAGTCGTTTCGGCTCAGGAAGACGCTCCTGTTATCCATGGGTTTTTACCAGCAACTGACGCGAAGATATTAATTGATACTTTTGCCGACATGCCATTTCGGGGCTTGGTTGACATGGCCGCAGTGGGAGAGTGGGTGGTGGTTACACCGCAGGGTCAGCCTGCAACCATAAACGATCCGGAGGACATGCTGTCTAGCATTACTAGTCATCTTTCTGTCGGCGTAAAACTCTTTCCATCGCGTCTACCAGAAACCCTGAAAGATTCACTTTTGGACAGTGCAGAGCAAAGTTTAGGTTCAACAGAAGACCCGATTTCACAGCAAATTCTCGGGGGACTGCCAGTTGAGGGATTTGACAAAGATGTTGCAGGTGATTCGCTGGATCAGATTGATGCAGTTTTATTGGGTTTTGCGGTTGATAAGGAAACGAATCAGATTTTTCTGGAGAGTCGAACAATTTTCTCAGAGGAAAGTACAGCGGGTGCGTTTTGGGCTACAGCAGGTGATATTGAACCAAGCCTGAGCCTTCCACAAGAGCATGGAAAATATGCGATGCAAGTTCAGATCGCTCAGAGTTTGAATGATGCCACTCAGCTAAAGGATATAGAGGAGGGCCTGCTGGGCAGTCTTAAACAGATAAAACAGATTCAGTTTAGTGGGTTGATAGGAAGGCTTAGTGAAGTTGTCGTACCTCACATTCTAGAATCTGGAACCTTTGAATTGGTTGCCGGCGTGGCACCTCCTAAGAATGTAGAAGGGGAACAGCCGCTGCCCTCCGTTGTGTTAGGGATTGGAATAGCTGACGGTAATGCAATAGTTGAAAAACTGAAGGGTGTCGTAACCGAAGCAGGCTTAATTCCTGAAGATATCGGCATTGAATTTGATGTCGCAGAGGATGACGGGTTTTCATTTCACGATATTACGATGATGCCACATGGGAAAGTCACGCTTGCGATTGGTGAAAAATGTATATACGCCATAACACGACCTGCGGACGAGAGTGAGTACAAGGCAGTATCGAGCGAGCCTGCAAATGGCTTTCAGCCGATCGCAGCAGCTAATGTACGGCTTGAGTCACTTTTGGACGGTGTCGCTGGGCTCCCACCAGAAATGGCAATGGTTGTGGAGAACATTCAACCACAAGGCAACGTAAACTTACTTGTTCGGCCGATCACGCGGGGATTAGCCGTTCGGTTAACGGCTGATGGTGCGGCAGTTCAAACTGGTGCGGCGTTAGGCTCAGGAGTGTTTGCACTGGAGCCCACGAATGCGGTAATCGACGAGTGAGCCAAAGTTGGTTGAAGAAGATGGCTTTAGCCAAAACAGATTGGCCATCGACAGCCATGTGGTTGAATAAGTGATGCTCTTGCAGCAACTTTGTGCGGGAGTAACCATAGTTTCAGTGTTGCGTACTGGCTGGGTGCTCTTCAGCGGCAGTTATTTCTGAAAGACTACGGTACGAACTGATTGTGGGGGAAGGAGTTCCTCTGGTCTAATCTGCTCGCAATTTCTCAAATTATCCGTCTGATGTGCAGAGATAAATTCAAATCCAGCATCAACTTGAATAGAGAGTTCTTTTGAGGTCTTGGAATCGTTGATAACAACAGCAATGAGACGGTTGTCTTCCTCACCTACAAAGGCAGACGCATGCAGGCCTGATACATCATCGAGCTCCACTCGTTTGTAACCTGGCTGGATAAACCTTGAATATTGTGAAAAGACGTAGTACTTTTTTGTGCGTTCGATAAAGGCCTGATATTCACCAATCTGGTTGGCCGGGGCACATACTAAAACCAATCCCTCATCGCGGTGTTTCTGTCGAACGTTTTCATCGTGTTCATTCCCGGGAGCAAGGGAATAGATAAGGCCCCACCAAAGGAATGCACTGGCTTGCGCGTCTACAAAGGTTGTGTGCATGTAGCGAGCAGCCTGGATTGCCTTTTGGTGTTCCGTGAGGTCGGCTGTCCACCCGTATGTGTGCCAATCATTGCCGTTCCATTGTGCGCCTGTTGTTTCGGTCA
>JBDOMQ010000049.1:0-2318 GCA_039831725.1 Pirellulales bacterium | reverse complement strand
ATCAATCATGGCAAGACGTTCGTCAGGGGAAGGCTGGGGCTTCCCTTCTGGTGGCATACTTTCAAGATTCAGTTGATCCACAACCTCTTGGTAACGACCCAAGTCATCGAGAGTCTTAATTTCTGATGAAAGCGTATCGAATCGGCGGTCAGCTTTTTGTTTTTGATCACCGTGACATTGGATACAGTATTTTTCGAGAAACGCTGCTGTAGTCTGCTCAGCTGCAATCTGGCCAACTGTGTTTTGGTCCGCGACTGCAAATAGGCTCAGACCATGAAAGAAAATGACAGCACAGTAGATCGTGGTTTTCATGCCACTCTCCTATCCAATTTCCATCGGGGAAAAGGTCCCTGTGCTTCTACCAAAATGATCGGCTTCTTCTGCTCCGAACCACTGCAAAACAGACAACCACAGATTCGAAAGGGGGACTCGTCGGTGTTGCTCTTCAGGACAAATAACATGCCCCTGATGCTTGAGCCCACCACCGGCAAGGAGCACTGGAAGATTTCTATTACTGTGGATCGATCCATCACTCATGCCGCTACCAAAGACAACTAGCGTGTCATCAAAAACCTGTGCTTCTTTTAATCTCGTAAGAAAATTACTGAGCTTTGTTGTTAAAAAAGATTCCACCACCTGAAGCTGACCAATTCGGCCCTCTGATTTCCCATGATGAGAAAGACCATGGTAACTATCGAGGTCCAACTCCGACGTACGGAAACCTAATCCAGTTTCAAATGTTGTGACACGAGTGGAATCTGTCTGCAAAGCAAGAGCCATGAGGTCGTAGAAAAGTTCGACCTCATCAATTTGCTGGCGTTCCTCATCTAGCACTTCTTCTATCGACGGTTTCGGTTTGGGTCGATGCAACCATTCCTTAGACATTTGCAGTCGCCGTTCAACATCACGGACTGACGTCAAATATTGATCGAGTTTGTCTTGATCTGCTGTATTGAGCGTTCTGTGCAAGGCACGTGCTGAATCACGTAATACATCAAGTACACTGCCGCGATGCTCAAGCCGCATACGTTCATTCTCCACCTTACTCTGGGGCAAACTCACGAAAAGTCCCCGAAACAGCATGGCTGGATTATTGATTGGTGGTACATGAACACCAGCGCGCGTCCAACACATATCGGTACCATTAACGATGCCTGTATTGATGGAGGGAAAACGGGTTTTGCTGCCAACGAATTCTGCTGCTGCCTGATCAAGCGAGATATTCTTCTCCGGAAATCCAGCGGCTTCTTCTTTCTTAATACTCGTGAGAAATCCCTGTACCGCGTTATGCCCACCGTTGAGTCCATGGTCCAAATTTGAGAACACCGTGAGAGCGTCACGATGCATATCCAGTGGCTTCAGTGTCGATGTGGGAACATAATTATGGCCGGCAGCTTTAGGAAAAAAGTTGCCCGGATAAAAGCCAAGGTGATTTCCAACACACACCAACCGTCGCGGAGATTGATCTCCAACGCCTCTTTCTTGACCCAGACTCTGAAAGACTGGAAGGGACAGGGCAAGCCCAGCACCGTGAAGAAGATTTCGTCGTGTCAATCGATGTGCGGTATTACTCACTTGTTTTCTCAGCTATTGCTCACAGAAGAAACCCAATACTCAATCGAACATTCCATGTTCTTCTACACACTCATATTATGTACTCATTTGGCTTGTACGCCATTTTTAGGACTCACATAGACATAATACGCACTGAGCATTGTATTGTCTTTGCCCCTAAACCACGTGTGTAAAGCCGTTGGGCCCTTCTTTAAGTGCATCGTAAAAGTGATGCCTTTGTCATCTTTCTTGACTTGCTTGGTGAGACCCTCAAATTGATAGCCCTTTTTTTCACCAATGCTCATGTGGTTATGCCCGGCGAAGTATAGGCTCGCCTGAGTAATCGGTAATGCGGTTCCTGTTCCATCTGGCAACGTTCCCTGAATAGTTCCATCTGCCTCTTTAGGCCAACGACGAAGCTCAATGTCATAATCACCTGCCTCCGCCACATCGATCAACCAGTATCCACTTTTCTGCTGGCCTCTGAGAACCTGTCCTTGCTGGTCCACGAAGACATCCAACCATTCGGTGGCAGATAGTTTGGTAGGGCTCTCGTGCTTTGTTCCGACGATGATACGTTGCTCTTCGTTCGCGGCGGCTCCGACTCGATCCCACCATTCAGCGAGTCGCTTTCGCAACTTCACGACGACCTCTGGATGCTGATTGATGACATTGGTTTGCTGAAGAGGATCGGTCTCTAAATTGTAAAGCTCACGATCCTCCAAGAGACGCCACCGTTTCCAGAGCACGCCAGCCTGATCAGC
>JBDOMQ010000393.1:0-2320 GCA_039831725.1 Pirellulales bacterium | reverse complement strand
GGCTCCAACAGAGAACTCCGTATGAAACGGCTACTCGCCGAGCAATTTTCCGACATGGAAGTATTGACCTCGGCCTTTGGCGGAGAAGACGGGTCATCGTTAATTACAGATCGAAACGCTGCTGCTTTATCTGTTCTTCGGCAACAATTACAACAAGGTTCAAAGTCCATAGCTATTTTCTATGGCGCTGCGCATATGCATGATTTTGACCAGCGACTACGCGAGGATTTCAATCTTGAGCCAACCGAAGTTGTTTGGGTCGAGGCGTGGAATCTAAGAGATCCTGCTCAGCAACCAAAATGAACCCGTCTCAACGAGAAAACGCCTCTGACATCACAAGAGGCAGTATGCTGCGACGAGTGCTGTATTCGGTCATATTGATGTCGTTCTGAAAATCATCAACATATCGACGAAGCGAAGCTAAAAGTTCTTCATACCCCATCGAAGAAACGGTTTGTCCGACTGGGTCGAATTCGATTTCACCACGGTATCCGGAGTCCAGAAAAAGACGAAGTAACCCGGCGAGCGGAAGGTCTCCAGCACCTGGAGGCAGCCTTTCATAGTCAGAAATACCATTCGCCCGATCAGCAACTGACACAATCTTGATCCGTTCAAGAGCAGAAATTCTACCCTGCATAGAAATCAACTCTTCAGAAAATGACCATAGATCGATTGCTAATCCAATATTCGGGCAGTCAGAGTCGTCAAGTATCGACAGGGCATCATTTATCGTCGTTAAGAAACTGGCCTCGGCCTTTGAAGGCTTCAGGACCAGGGTAACTCCGGATGCTTCAGCGGCTGGGGCGAGTTCTTCGATGGCAAGCCTTATCAATCGCCGAGCGTGAGAGACCGTGTGCCCGGCACGCGCTCCGGTACGTAAAACTACAAGCGGGCAGTGCAATTGCTCTGCTATGTCAATAGCCTCGTAGGCATCCTCAAGGCTTTCTTGAAACGTCTCACCTTCACTCCCAGTAAAGCCTCCTGGCCACTGAATAGAAGAAACCCGTACACCGGCACTATCTAGAAGTTCTCTCGCCTCACAGATGGCCAGATCAGACAATTTTGCCCGCCACAGTGAGATTCCATCAAACCCGTGCTCCTTGTAATGGCAAAGTTCTTCTGCAAGACCCCATCGCAGCGTCGCTAGTTGACTAACTGCAATCCGCAACGACGTTGAGGAAAGCATAGGCGGATATTCTCCAGAATCGGGCATGCCACCTGATGTATGAATAATGAACGAATTCACCCTGCATGTGACGTTATGCAGAACAAAGTTAAATAAAAAACCGATTAAACGTACTTAATTTGGCACACCGATAAATTAAGAATTCGTCAAACCGAAGGCAGAAGTATGGTCACCTGAATGCCGAACTGTCTATAGAAAACTTGCTCACAGACAAAACATTTTCAGGAATGGGATTTCCTTCGGCAAATTGACTTTTTCCTAGCCTTATCATGAAGTCATGAAAGCACTCGGCCAGTATATTTTTTTTCAACCCTGCCCTTGACAAAAGCAATGGCCAAAATGCTGAATTTTCATTGCAACAACAGGACCGCGACATTATTGATTCATGAGATCAATACACACGAGTTTCCCAGCACCGCGAACATAAAGATACCCATGGGCTACAACGGGCGCCGCCCAGCATGGTGGACTCAGCAACGCGTCTTGAGACCGTCTATCCACAAGCTCACAGCGGCTAATTATCTCACACTTCTTTTTGGAAGCTTTGATGAGGAGTAATTCGCCAAACTCGCTCAGAACAATTAGGTCACCGTTAACAAGCACACAGCCGGCTCGGCCAAGACCAGGCTCTTTCCAATGCAGTTCTCCCGTTTTCCAGTCGGCACAAACAAATAAGGAATCACCAGCATTACGGCCTGTTGTGCCATAGACACAGCCATCGTGCAGTACTGGAGTCGCCCAGTGGCACCTTAATGAATCTCTGTGACGGCTTCGAGAAGCATCACGGCGACGCTCAACGAACGAATCATTCTCAACACCAAGGAGCACACTCCCCGGCCCATATGTTTCAGACAAAAGCACTTCAGAACCGTGAACGACGGGGCTGGCAGCAACAACGCTAAACAGTTCTTTGGCTCGCCAAAAAAAAGAATCTTTTACAACCCCGGACTCGGGGTCAAGAAGCAACAGCCGGTCCCGCATCCAGGCAAGTAGTCGAACTTCTCCATCGAACGTATGCAGTAGAGGAGTACTATAACTCGCCAACTCATTACTTGTTCGCCAAACTTCTCTTCCGTTCTCAATATCAAAAGCAACCAAACCGCTATCAACACCCTTCACGCGGTCGACTCGGTG
>JBDOMQ010000024.1:0-11131 GCA_039831725.1 Pirellulales bacterium | reverse complement strand
TCTGTCGATGCAAGGGGCTGGGGCCGGCTCGCGTCTTTCACATCATCGAAAGCCCGCGATGAAGGCAGGGGAGTACTCTGCCGAGGTGTTGAAGGTGCTGCCTGAGTCAGCTCTGCTTCTGCACGACTCTCACTTTCCTTACCCAGCATTTTCGAGCGAGCCGTTTCTGTTGATGGCTCTGAATCTAACTTTGTATTTAACTTTGTTGTATCTACTTCCTCTGTGACTGCTGCTATATCATCTGCAGACGTCGTTTCATTGGCTTCTGTCGTTCCTCCAATCTCTGCTTTCAGGACTTCTGATTGGTCCGGAATCGGCATGTCTTTTACGGCATGCTCCGGGGCTTTCGGCCCTTTCTGGATAACAACACCTGGCTCATTTGCTGGCATTGACACCGGGGGAATGGAACCCGGTGCCTTCTTCATCTTGGCCAGATCTTTATTGATTTGTTTCGTAGACAATCCCTTGTCTTCCGATGATTGTTTCTGAACAACGCGTGGAGTACTTTCCTGATTAGTTTTTTCAACATGCCCAGCCAATGCTGGCGTACGTACTGGCTCGGTACTCTCCTCCGCAGGTGAGACCTCAGCAGGTGAGACGTCTTTTTTTGCGGCCATCTTTTCGTCCTGCTTCAGAGCGGCCGGTTGTTCCTTCGCTACTTCTTCTTCGGGCGGGGATATTTGCTTGGCTGAGAATCGAGACAGATGATTCGGTTTGGCATCGTCTTTTGCTGGTTCTTCTTCAATTGCTTTCTCTGAAGACGGTTCCTCTTCAACTGGTTTTTCAAAAGAAGCTGGCTGGGCTGGATAGTCACCGTCACGAACTGGATTGGAGTATGTGTCCGGGACAGCAGAGGAAAACCGGCTCTGCTCAACCTCTACTGCTGGCTGGAAACCAACGGCGGGCGATAGTTCTTCTGTCTGGGATGGCACCGTAGCATTCGCTGATGCCGTCGGAATTGGAGACTGGGTGACGGGCACCGTACGGCCAAGTCCAGCAAGCCACACAACAGCAAAGCCGGCCAGCCCGCACAACACCGCACCAATAATCATTGATGTAGCTGAGACGCCTTTTGGAGGCACAACAAAATCTTGACGCGACTGGCGCTTTTCCATGACTCCACTCCTGATTGGGACGGTCACTAGACGGACCGGAACATCTGGGGAAGTACCAAAGATGGGCGAGCAGTTGAAGACCGTTTCGCTGAAAATGACATGCCAACAACAGACTAGGACAAACCAGCGTCTGTAAGAATCTGATGCAGGTAAAAACGAAACTTACCCAGTTTGCCACCATAATTACCAGCAGATATAGCCGGTATACCCTCACCCGCTGCCGCCTGTATCGCAGCTGCCATGGCTTCACAGATAACTTGCTCATTCTCTCCGTCAATGACTATCTCGAGGCAGGCAACAACACCGGAATGAAGCTGCGTCGGCACCCTTCCCAGTAAGCCCGGACAGAAAGCGTCATTAGAGGAAGCCTTCAACGCCGCGTAACGAGAGCCAACTTTACTGCCAGACCGTACAACACCACCAGGAAACGGCGTGATGACACCCGGCACTGTTGCAATAGCACTCACGGCTCGCTTGGCTGATGCCAGCGCAGCCTCAAGAGAAATACCTTGAATCACCAAATTGCCTCCGCCAACACCCTTCGCAACGCCACAGGTTTCTTCAACGAGAAATTCTCCATCCATTACCGGCACCCGCCAGTACCGCCGTCCTTCAAATACTTTCGTCTTCTCAAAACCATCACCGAAAAAACGAATACGTTGCCCCAGTGGTATTCGGTCTTCTGATTGAGATAACCCATCAAATACAGCTGTTGTTGGACACGTTAGCAGACACTGGCCGGTCCTATTGGCTACTGCCTCTGCAAGAGAATCAGTGGTAAATCCAAACGCGAGAATTGACGCTCCAGGCCGGCCATCTGGGCTCTTATCAGCTGATATGAATCGTTCAACGCCAGCTTCGGCATCACAACCAATAACACTTGTCGCGTACCCACAAAACGACTGGATTCCAGCATCAAGCCAGAACGTGTCATGTGCCGTAACCACAAGTCGTGCAAATCTCAGCCGAAACGCCTCGGCAAAGGTGTCGATAATTTCAGTCGAACCAAGGTGAAGCACTGCCTTTGCCACGGGGAACATCCTTTAAACGGCTCGGTGGTACGATCTACAAATTTTTTGTCCACTATCAGGCATAGACAACGGTTTCTAACATACCCGGGTTTTTCTCAGTCCGGCTGCACAATTCGTAAATGCTGTATTCTCATAAACACTGCGTTTCAGTAGTCTATTATGCCTAGCGCATGCTGTTTGAAAAAATGGTGTACTAGACCGAGTCATTCTTGTTCCGATCCACCTCTCCGTTGTGTTAACCCAAGGGTTTTTGGACATGCTTAAGCAAATTAGTTCCATAGAACATACAGAGGAGTCCTTTGATTCCTTTTTACTATCACCAAAGAAGACGATGATTACGAAACTCACCCTTGGATGTGCCCTCTTTATGGCACTGTTTGCGAATGCCCACACAGCAGAGGCTGCCGACCTGGGCATTGGCCTCATTCCAGATGATGCTGCATTCCTGTCAAGCACATTACGCGGGAAAGAACAATATGATCGCATTGTTTCAAGTAACGCATTTGCCAGTCTTAAAGAGTTAAAGTCTGTTGCAAAAGCACTCGACGAACTTGCGAAGCAGCAAACACAACCAGGCAACCCAATGGCACTTGCAATGATGATGATGCAGATGCCCGACAACCAGGAAGCAATTAGCCTACTCCAGGACATGGTGTCTACAGACACCTTTGTGTTCGGCACATCTTCTTGGGTTACGGTTTCAAAATTATTTAAGAAACTTCAGTCTGCCCAACAGGCTGCTAATATCGCCACCCTTACAAAGGGCACTGATCTTGATCTTGATACTGACGCAACACTGAACCGGTTAATCGCAGAAACGCTCGCTGCAAACACCGATGAGATTGTGATACCCGACCTCGTCTGGGGGTTTCACACAACACAAGTAGATGCTGCAAAAAAACAGCTTGACCGAATTGAAGGCTTCGCAACAAGCATGGCCCAGTCACAACCAATGCTTGCCGATGCAGTAGCTCGTGAGAAAATTGGTACTGGTGACTTCATCACAGTGACCATCAAGCCAGATCCAAATCTCATTAAAATGGCAATTTCCAATACCGTCAAATTCGACGGCATGAAAGAAGAGCTTGAAAGAATCCTGGAACGTGTTGGTGAACTCCAGTTTGTTGTTGCTCTTGGCATTGTCAAAGAACATGTTGTCCTGTCAATTGGCGGCGGGACTGAACATCTTGAAACAATGGGCTCAACAGTTGGCAGCCTTCTCGACACAAAACCTTTCAAGGTTGTGCGGGATTCTTCAGAGAAACCGCTTACCAGCATCTGGTACCGAAGTCAGAAACTTGCAAAAGCCTGGGAAACATCGCCTGAGGATATTGAGCAGGCCAAAAAATTTGCATCTACGGTTGCCAAGGCAAATGAATTGACTCCAGAGGCAACTGCCGAGGCAGAGAAACTTGTAGAAGAACTCCTGGAAGGATATGTAAGCCGAATGCCAGAAGCTGGTCCTTGGCTGGCATACTCATATCTGACCGACACCGGGTATGCGGGTGAAGAATGGAATTGGGCCAAAAACCTTCCATGGAACGGAAGCAAGCCGCTTTCTTTGGATCACTTCGGTGGAGATCCGCTTGCTGTGATTGCTCTCCGCACCAAAACAGACCCTGAGCAGTTTGAAGCGTTCGTAAATTGGGCAGATTCGCTCCGTAAATTTGTTTCAAATGCAATCGCTGCAACAGGCGACGACGACACGCAAGAAGGATTCAGAACATTCGATGAAAAAATTGTTCCTCTTGGTGAAGAATTAACGGCGACAGTACGAGAAAAATTTGTACCTGCCCTCAAGAATGGTCAATTTGGTTTTGTCCTCGATGGCAAGGCATCGACCACAAAATTGCAGACATCTTTGCCGGCATCGACGGAGCCACTCCCACTTATCGAGCCAGCCATCGTCCTTGCGCTTGACGATGATAAACTTTTCCGCGAAGGGCTTAGTGACATCTTTGCACTCAGTGACAAGCTACTATCTGTCATTCGTGAAATTGATGAGGATGCAATTCCCAGTGAATATCGCATTCCAGACCCCGAGGAACAGGAAGCCGAGGGAGGGAGTCTCTGGACATTTGCACTTCCTGAAAGTGGACTCGATGAGCAGATACAACTAAGTATCGGCATCGGAAGCAATGCTGCAGTATTCTCTTTCACACCGAAGCAAGCCGAGCGGATATTGGCTGGATCGCCGATTCAACTTGAGGGTGACTTTAGCCAAAACTTGGCGGCCGCAGCCATTCTTGACTGGGTCGCGTTTGCAAACGCCATTGAGCCCTGGGCAACGTATGTCATACGGTGTGGTGGCGTCCAGCAAGAGAAGGGCACCCTTGACCCAAGCCAAACTATTGGGCCTGACTCTGAGACCGAAGAGGTTACAGATGCACTTGAGCAACTCGCTACAATTTTTGATGTTTTCCGATGCCTGAAATCAGCAACAGCCAAAACAAGTATCGAAGAAGACGCCACGGTGACCCGCTGGCAGAATCGCATCGAAGACCTACCGGCCAAGTGAGTGGTGTTGGCGGAGACCTCGGACAAAGAGATCTCCGCCGGTTTGATCAATTGCCTCTATCGTGATGCTTGAAAGAACTTCTCGCAGACGGAGAGACGGTGCGTGTGCATCGAGAAGTTTTGGGGCTAAAAATGCCCAGACTTCATCGATGATGTCGGCCTGAAAGTATGATTCAAGAACCTGAGCGCCACCTTCCACCAAAACATTCGTCATCTGGCGGGAACCGAACTCACGGGCTAACTCAAGGAGCATCTGGCTCGATTGATCTGTTGAACTGTGCCATATTTCACAGCCATTGTCTTGCAACTTCTCTACCTGATCTTTTGCAGCTTGAGGACCTACCGCAACAAGAACCGGATGTTCGTGAGACGTTTGAACAAGACGTGAATTCACCGGCAGGCGAGCCTGACGATCTAACACAACTCGCACAAGTGGCCGTGCCCCGGAAGGTCGTGCAGTCAGCAATGGATCATCAGTAAGAGCGGTCTTTACACCAACGACAATAGCGTCGACGCGTCGACGCAAGTCATGAACAATGGCACGAGAGACTCCCGAAGATATCCATTGGTTTTTATGAGATTCACCAGAACCATCAACACTCGGACGTGGGAGGGCAAGATAGCCGTCGATGGTCATTGCCCATTTGGCAATCATCCATGGTCTCTTGGACATCGTCAACATACGAAACGGAGCCGTGAGACGTGTTGCTTCCTGCTGCAACAGGCCAACATCAACTTGGAGGCCTGCTTTTTGAAGTAACGAAATACTTTTTCCTGCAACGGCCGCAAAAGGATCTGTTGCGGCGACCACTACACGACGAATACCCGCACTCAAAATTGCATCCGTACATGGAGGCGTTTTTCCAGTATGGCAACATGGCTCGAGTGTCACAAAAAGTGTCGCGCCCCTGGCTGCCTCACCCGCCATTGCCAACGCATGCACCTCAGCATGGGCACTCCCGAAACACTTGTGCCAACCCTCTCCAAGGACCGTGCCATCAGAATCTGCAACAACCGCTCCCACCATCGGATTCGGCTCGACAAACCCTTCACCACGTCGAGCCAGCTTGCATGCTCGATGCATTAGCTTTGTGTCAGTGGAAGAGAACATAGCCAGACCGTTGTATCAGGGAGTCCAGATTGCAGGTTTTTCGTCTCCACCACCCGAAGGCTCGCCACCAGGTGTCCAGAGTTTCCCAGGCTCTGCAGCTGGAGCAGCAGCTGGACCGGCCGGCGATGGAGCACCACTGGGACTGGCAGGAGCACCACCACCAGCTGCCGCCATTGCCCCAAGATCGATACCAGCTTCGGCGAACACTTGCATCACTGCATTTGAAACCCGTGGATTCTGACTATGGTCACGACGTATTCGATCAAGCACTTTAAGGAGTGCCGGCTGGTCCCCTCTCTGCAGATGAATCCGTAATTCACCTACGTCAAGCATGCCCTCATCGGCTTTCAACGCCGCTGCCAGTGGCCTGATTTTTCCAAGAATTTCCAGACGCCGTGTTGTCGTCCGAGCACGTGCCTCGAGTACTCCGTATGCCTGCCAACGGTCAGCATCAGTGATATCCTCACGACTCAGCAGCGTATCGGCTGCCAGTTCTGCCACCTTGCTGTAACCAATTTCAGCTGCTGTTAGAAGCAAACCACGCAGATGGTCATTTGTTATTTTTTGAAAATCCAGACGCAGCCAGCGCTGAGGTGGCACATTCCCTAAAGGTTCAGCTGATTCAATAGTTGCAGGTACCGAGAGCCCAATGGCTTTTCTCAAATCAGGCCAGATATCTTTACCTGATGCAATTATGTCAGTGGCCTCAGCGTCACTTACCAGAGCCTCGACACGACGGCAGGACTCACTTCCTTCTGCAACAGCTTGTTTCGGTGTTTTGCCGATTAGCTCCGGCAGCGGTGTCTCTGCCCACAGAGCAGTGAATCGATCCGCCACTCGTGCCTGCTGTTCTGCAAGCAGTTTATCAATCGGAGCATCTTCACCAGTTGCAGGTGGAGCAGTTGGCTCTGCCGGAGGCTTCATCCGGAACTGACTACTTGCAAGATAATTCATAGGAGTGGCTGATGGCATTCCAGCTGGCTGCTCTGCTTCAACGAGCGTTGTTTTAAGAGCTGCCTCTACCAAGGGCTTCGCTTCCTTGACATCAGGTCCAAATCCCTGGAGTGTTACTTCTGCCTCACGATCAGTTTGCTTGCCATGCAAGAGCAAACTGCCTAGTAAACGTGGAGGCTGGTCGTTGCCAGAGGTGGACTCGTAGACACGCCAGGTCGAACGTGGAGGTACAGCGCCTCGTGAAACCCACCGGGAACGATCAACCGGCATCGACTCGAATTGATCTTCTTTCCGAAGTGCATCTTCAAGTAGATCAGCATCGCCCTCAAGTGGGCCACGAAGCAGTTCATAGCGAATGACAGGTGAACGTTCCGGGTTCGCTTGCGTTTCCAGAACAATCGCCCTACCCGTAGCTTCGACTGCTTCATCATGACTTGTGGGGCCTTGGGTCGCTGCTCGTAATTCTGCAACTTTCAGCCACGCTTCTGCTGCTTCTAGAGGGCGAGCAACCCGCTCGCATAACAGAGCGATGTTCGTGAATAATTCAGGGCTGTCTGCGGCAACCCCCTTAAGACTGTTAAATGTTTTAATTGCTTTCGAGAGACGCCACGCCTGTGCATGCTTGAGTGCCGCATCGAATTCAAAACGCCATGGTGAATCCTCGTTCGTTGCCGCGAATGGCACCTTAATACGTAACGCTGGTGGCAAACCTGATGCAAGCAGTGCCTCCATGAGGACATTTCGTTCTTCTTCCGATCCGAGTGACTTTTCTACAAGCCATTCAATCGTCGATTCTGCCAGACCGAACTGCCCTACCTGCGCCGCAACCTGAACCAATGTCATTGCAATACGAACAAGATCATCCGGCACGTCATCGGCTATGACCTCTCGGGAGCGATCAAAAAGACTGGCTGCTTCTTGCATGTTATCGACAAGAGCTGCAGCAACAGCTGCATGACCAAGCGCAAGAGGATTATCAGGATACGCCGCAAGGAAAGCCCGACTTGTCACAGCTGCGTCATTGAACTTCTTTGCCGCTAACTCAAGTTTTGTTTGTGTCGCGAGCAGACACGCTTTCCCCGGATGTTTTTCTGAGAGACGCGTTACTTGCTCGAGTGCAGCTTCGATTTGATCGCCCTCTACCAAACGATCCAACTGTTCCAGATCACCAAGCAGTTCGTGGCAACAGAACTTGATTTTCTTGCCAGTTCCGCCGGGGCACAGTGAATACGGATCGAGCGGCATGAAAAAGTCTCCTTCTGAGTCTGTAAACGTATCAAGCTGGTTTTGGTGGACGATCAAAAATTCACTTTACCAGACGATCCGTCATGCAGGAATTGGCCCCTCATAAGCTCCGTTCAGGGCCGTCGAAGCGCCCCAGAGCGTCCTCGGTTGAACACTTTATGCTCCAATGTGATACTGGTTGGAGTCCGACGGTCCTGCAGGCGGTCATGTCATGTAGGCCTATTACCCGTTCTCTCCTCCAACAAACGGCACGCCGTGCGTCAGCCACGCATTGTGATCGTTGATCCAGCCGGCCCGAACGGCCTTGCTTACGGCAGGCTTGTCGCCCGACTGCAACCTCTCGAAGTTCGGCATACGACGAGTGTCGCCGACGATATCGATATTGCCCAAGACGACGGGTTTGATCTTGCAATTCTCGTCATCCGAAAAGACAGTACCGACATAAACACATTAGATCAGCTTGTAAAAGTTGATCCGGACCTCCCAATCGTAGTCGTTGGTAATGAAAATAGTGAAGAAGCTGTAGGTGACTACCTGCGACACGGCGCAGCAACCTACCTACTCGCTGAAAATGCTGAGCAAGAACTTGAAGATGCTCTTGTAAAAACCCTCACCGCATCACGGCAGCGGGATGCTGAACAGACCTTGAGGCGTGCTATCGAGCGGTCCTATTCATTTGAGGAATTCCTCGGTGAAAGCCCTCAAATGAAGGCGGTTTACTCTCTCATTGAACGCGTCGCATTGAACTCTGTCGATATTCTTATTACCGGGGAAACTGGTACCGGCAAAGAACTTGTCGCTCAAGCAGTGCACAAAAGAAGTCGACGTAAAGATGCACCGTTCGTACCAATTGACTGCGGAGCTATTCCTGAAACGTTACTGGAAAGTGAACTTTTCGGACACGAACGTGGTGCTTTTACTGGTGCCGACGCTCGACGTATTGGACTGATCGAAGTAGCTGACGGCGGCACGCTTTTCCTTGATGAGGTTGCTGAACTGCCTCCTTCTCTCCAGGCAAAACTTCTTCGAGTGTTGCAAGAACGGCGTCTTCGTCGGGTTGGTGCCCGCAAAGAAACGCCAATCGACGTTCGCATCGTTGCAGCAACATCTCGTGATATCGATGCGATGGTAGTAAATGGCACGTTCAGGAGAGACCTCTTTTATCGAATCAACGTCGTACGAATTAGCCTTCCGCCTCTGCGTCAGCGAGGTGATGATATTGGCTTGCTAGCTGAGTTTTTTGCGAACCGAGCAGGACGAGAGATGGGACGAGAGGCGGGCCATTTCTCAACCGATGCATATCAAGTCCTACGACATTACTCCTGGCCAGGTAACGTACGAGAACTTCAAAACGTGATTCGCCGGGCCATGGCACTTACACCAGACGATGTTATCGGAGTGGATGACATACCAGATGATATTGTCGCTGCAGCAGGTAAGACGGTGAATGCCCGGGCAGATCCTCCAAAAGCGTCTCTCGAATCGAGTGGATTTTTCTCGCAGAGAGCAGCACATGTTGCTGAATTTGAGCAGAAGTATCTTCAACAACTTTTAGAACGGTTTCGAGGAGATGTCTCAGCTGCAGCAAAACTAGCTCAGGTTCCTCGCGGCACCCTCTATCGACTTTTGAAATCGCACAAAATAGATCCGTCACGCTTTCGTGGCGATTCGGACCAAGGTTCACCCGAATAAGGTGAGCAAGGTGTTTCTCACACGCGCATCAGCATGATGACAACGCGCCTCGTTTGTGTGAATCAGCTGTTTCCAGCGAAAAAACTGCTCTCTACCCGAAATGATGAGGCAAAAAGAAGGCTTCGTCTTTGCGAATGTGTCACGTATTCATGACAGTTCATTTTCCATCATGGCAGGAATTAGGCTGAAAAAATGTGTTTTCTTTTTTTTCACGAAATGGCACGCTGCTTGCAACTAGTTATCTCGAAGGCCAATTTATGGCACACGCACACTCACGGCGGCGGAACCGGACAGAATGTGACACGAAAGCAAGTTAACAACAAATAGGAAAGGGATGATCATGAAAAAAATTGAAGCAATCCTGCGACACTTCAAACTTGAAGAAGTTAAAGACGCATTAAATGAAGTTGGAATCAAAGGCATGACTGTCACCGAAGTTCGAGGCTTCGGTCGCCAGCGAGGCCACACCGAGACGTATCGTGGTGCTGAGTACTCCGTGGACTTTCTTCCAAAGGTTAAACTCGAAGTTGTTGTCAGCGATGGCGAAGCACAGACTGTTATCGACAAAATTATGACCGTAGCTAGAACCGGCCAGGTTGGCGATGGCAAGATATTTGTTTCTGACCTTGCTGAAGTTGTTCGAATTCGAACAGGCGAAACTGCCGCTGACGCCATCTAATTCAAATACCGACTTCCGTTGTCACAAAGCCGGTCATCTCTGTTCGCTCAAACAGCTACAGAGATGGCCGGTTCTTTTATTTCTAGGGGAAGCTGTTATGAGGCAACGCCTACAGCTTCTTCATCCTCCACACTCGGGAGACTAGTAGCCCCCATAAGATACCGGTCGCACTCTCGAGCTGCCTCACGCCCTTCATTGATTGCCCAGACAACCAGGCTTTGTCCGCGGCGACAGTCACCAGCTGCAAAAACTCCGTCTATGTTTGTCGTATACCGACCATACTCTGCTGCAAAATTTGTACGCGTATCACAGTCTAGGCTCAACTGATCGGCTATCACTTTTTCAGGGCCGCCGAATCCCAGAGCGAGAAGTATCATTTGGCATGGCCACTCCTGCTCACTACCTTCGACAATACTAAATGGTGGCCCATTTTTTTGTGGCTTCGTCCAATCGAGACGAATTGTTTTGACACCCCGAAGCCTGCCGGATTCATCACCAAGAAATTCAACCGTTTGGACCGAAAATTCTCGTGGGTCGCCAGCCAATGTTTTTCCAGGAACATCTGAATAGTCAAACCGCGCCGCAGCCTCTGCATGACCATAATCAGTTCGCAGGATCTTTGGCCACTGAGGCCATGGGTTATTGGCAGCACGCTCTTCCGGCGGTTGTGGCACAATTTCAAAAGTAACAAGTGAGCGACAACCGTGACGCAAAGATGTACCGATACAGTCTGTCCCTGTATCACCACCACCAATCACGATTACATCTTTGTCTTTTGCACTTATAT